>NZ_CAUVXP010000217.1:5158-8261 GCF_963555955.1 Protofrankia sp. Cas3 | reverse complement strand
GTGTAGCCGCCCGCTTGCTCGTCCCAGACCGGCAGCCGGTCCGGGGCGTAGATCGGCTGGTCGCAGGCTGGCCACCACACCTGGTGATAGGTCGCCGCGGCGACCTGGCGGAGCAGTACCCGGGGGATCGTGCCGCGCATCGCCGCGTGCAGATGAGGTGCCAACCGCCGTTGCGGCTCCAGACAGGCGAAGTACTGGACGTCGTATCCAACCGCCCGGCGGAGGTTCTGCCAGAACCGATCCACCAGTTTGGGAAAGTGGATCGCATCCCGGGCCGCCCGCCGATAGCCGTAGCCGTCCGGATCCACCGGAGCGCCGTCGGAGTTCACCCGACCGTAGCTGTCGCAGGTGAGGGTGAGGAACATCGAGGGCCGCCACACCGTCCCGTCCGCTCCGGTGAACGTCCGCCCGACGGTGCGTCGATCGACGGGCAGCCGGGGTAGGTCGGGGGCGTCCTGTCGCCGTCGGGTGGACCGGGTCCGCCGCGGCCGATCCCGACTGTCCGGCGCCGCCTTCCCCCGCACGCCGAGGTCTGCCAGCGCCGCGTCCACCTGCGAGATCAGATCGTCCACTTCACCGATCTGATCCACATCGTGACCGGTCACAGCGTCAGTGCGGACCGCTTCGAGATCCGCCCGGAGCTGGACCAGCGTCTTCGCGTCATCGCCGGGCGGGTCGGGGTCGGGGAGCGGCTCGTCATCGAGATGCCACCCGGCCTTGCACTGCGCCATCCGGAGCTTGCGGGCACGTTCCGCACACGACGGGCACTTGGACGCCAGGGTGGCCCCGCACGCCATCGGGATGATCTCGGTTTCGCCGGTGACCACGTCAACGCGGCGCATCGCCAGCGGTCGGATGCACACCCCGTTTTCCGCCGCGACCGCCTCCAGGACCTGGCGGGCCAGTGGTTGGCGCATGCGGGCGGCCCGGCTCCCCGCCGGCGGTTCCGCCGGCCCCATGGTCGGGGTGGTCATGCCGCCCGTTCCTCCTGTCCGTGGTCCTGGTCCTGGCCGTCCTCGGTCTCGGGTCGGTCGGGGTGGTCGGGTGGCGGTTCCCGGCAGCCACACACCCGCCACCGCCCCGCCGGTATCTGGCAGCCGTCATCCGCCCAGTGCGCCACCCACAGATGCCGGCAGCAGTCGCAGACCGGCAGCGGATACACCGGGGCGTAGTCCTCCGATCCGGTCATGCCGCCCAGCCGTCCACATCCGGTGTCCACCCGTCCCCGGTGTTGCCGACCAGATCGATCAGTTCGGCGACCGCCGGTACCGGATACCGGTGGGCCATCCGCGCAATCTCGGCATCGTCGACCCAGCACGCGCGGACCCGGACCGGGTCGGCTTGGCCGTCGAGGAGCACGTAGCCGACTCCGGGCATGTCTTCGCCGATCTCGTCGGCGCGTGCCCCGCGGTCGCGGGCACCGTCGCCGAGCACGAGATCGACCTGGTCGGCTTCGGTCATCCGCAGCGCCACCCGCACCGGGAACAGATCCCGAAACGGCAGCACCTCTTTGCGGGGGTCCTGCACCGCCCCGATCACCACCACGCCCGGTGCCCGGCCTTGGGAGAGCAGCAGCGGCAACGACGCCGACAGCCGCCGCTTGAGTTCCCGGTCGGTGACATAGGAGGTCAGCGAGGCGATCTCATCCACGATCACCACGATCAGCGGTTCGTCGGTCGTCGGGGTGTGCAACCGGCTGACCCCACGCAGCCGCGCGGCACGCTTGCGCATGACGGTGACCGCATCGTCGAGGAGATCGGCGATGCTCTCGGTGTCGGTCGCGAACCGGGAGAACATCGCCTGCCCGAACGCGAGCTCCATCCCTCCCTTCGGGTCGGCGACCCACAGTTCGACGAGGCCGGCACGCACCGCCGGGGCAAGGCCGCGGATCGTCGCCCACACCGCCGCGCTCTTGCCCGCCCCGGTGGCCCCGGCGATCAGGACATGGGCGCCGCGGACCGGTAGCCGCCACAGCTCGCCGTCTTCCCGGCGGCCGACCGGAATCCCGGACAGATCCACCGGACCGTCATCGTCGCCATCGCCGGTTCCGTCGAAGTCGGGTCCGTCCAGGTCGAACGGGGAGATGGGCACGGCGAGGGGATCGCGGCGGGCGAAGTCCACCCAGATGAACCCGACCCGGTCGGAACGGATCCGACACGACCGAGCCCGGAATGCGTGGCGGAGCGCGTCGGCCTGCTCCGCCCACTGGTCGGGGGTCTGGCCGTAGAGCAGCTCGATCCGCAGCTGGTCGCCCCACCGATCGGAGCGGACCGTCCGAATCCGGGGGAACGTTTCGGCGAAGGTGACCCGGTCGCCGTTGGACACCGGAATCCGGATCGCGAGATCCGTATGGACCATGACCGGGCGCCACCGCCACCGGTAGATGACCAGCAGCCGCAACCGGCCGCGGATCCAGCCGACCAGCCAGGCGAACGACCGGCGATGGACCAGCCGCCACAGCCCGGCGACCACGGCCAGGACCAGGAGCCCGACGCCGAGCCCGACCAGGCCGAACCGCTGGCGGACCACCGCCACCGCGAGCAGCACGGCCACCGCCACCGGATGCCGGACGAGGAACACGACCAGGTGGGCGCCTATCCGGCCGACCAGCCCAAGCAGGACCGCCCACAGCGGCACGTCGATTTTCGGATGCCGCGTCGGCACCTCGGGAAACGGCCGTGAGCCGTTGATTCTGGCCATGACAGATCACACCCACCCAGCATTGGAAGAATCGAGAATCAGCGGTCCGGAACCGGCGAAGAACAGCGCTCGCAATCCGTCCCGGCACCCGCGAGGAGAACAACCAGCCTTCAGGCCGCTACCACAGCCCCGTTATCGGTGTCGTCGGCCTTACGGTCCAACAGGAGCCGTTCACAGTCGATCAGATAGTCGTTGGCAGCTTTCACCAGCGCATACGCGAAATCCACATGGTTGGCGGTCACCGTGCCGCCCATCGCGGAAACCGACAGGCCGCCGCCGGGGGTGTCCAGCGAGAGGATCGGCCGCTCATCCGGGTAGGTGAAGCAGCGCACCGACCACTCCGAGCCGACGTACACGCCCACATGCCACCCTGACCGGACCGGCACCCGATCGCCATCAGCGT
>NZ_CAUVXP010000217.1:0-4798 GCF_963555955.1 Protofrankia sp. Cas3 | reverse complement strand
CCCCGCCCGTGCATTCGGGTCCGCGTCCATCACCCGCACCGCCCACAGCAGCTCACCGGTTTCCTTGTCCCGCTCCTGCGCATCCGGCGCCCCCGCCTTCGACTTCTCAAAGTCGTTGGCCGCTTCCACGCCGAGCACGAACGCGCCATGGGGAAACACATCCACGAACGCCACCGGAATCCACCGCGGTATCGCCATCACATCCACCTTCCATCCCGTCATCGCTGGGGTGTGCGTGCTCCCCAGCCCGTGGGATACAGCATGTACCGCTCGCCAAGCGCTTTTCAAACGGTAGACCGTCGATGCATGTGAAGTCGGTATACGGCCATATCGACGAGGCATGGAAACACCGGGTACGGCGAGTTCTTATGCCGGGTCGATATGCGACCGGCAATACGGCACGCTCTTTGCTGGGAAGCTAAGATTCGGTACATGCTGGAACGGAGCACGCCTCGTGTCTACACGTCCCGGGGACAGGCTGAGGGTGAGAACTGGCCCGCCGTCGCCGTTGCGGTCAACGACCGTATGGCCGCCCTACGGATTGGACAGCAGGAACTCGCCGATCTGTCCGGCCTCTCGGTCTCGACCCTGCGCCTGGTGCAACACGGTGCCAGCCGACGGGTACAGAACAAGACGTTGACCGCCATCGCCCGTGCTCTCGATTGGCCCGACGACCATCTGATCCGGGTATTGGTCGGCAACCAGGTGTCGGACGCCCCTGGCGGTGCGACCGATCGGGAGATCCTCGCCGGTATCGGTCGCATCGAACAGCGTCTG
The DNA here is from genome assembly GCF_963555955.1 of Protofrankia sp. Cas3. NCBI lineage: Bacteria > Bacillati > Actinomycetota > Actinomycetes > Frankiales > Frankiaceae > Protofrankia > Protofrankia sp. Cas3. The sequence continues at coordinate 4,021 of NZ_CAUVXP010000217.1, read as the reverse complement.
GACGACCTCGCCCGCCGCCTGACAGTGGTCGAGGAGCTCGTCACCGCGGGCACGGCCCACAGGTAAGGGGCCAGAACCCCGGCAACGACCGTTGCCGCCTGCTGGGCTCTGACCCCTGTAGCTTCGCCGCTGTACCGGCCGCCGGCAAGGCTCAGTCGGATACCGCCGGTGGCGTCCCGTCCGGCTCCCACGGTGGCAGCAGCGCTCCTACCGGTCGGAATACGAGCGTCACCTCAACATCGCCCAGCGCTTCGGCGAACCCCACCCCGTCTGGCAGCGCTGCCCACGCGCGCATCACGTCCGCGGGACGGTCCACGGGATGGATCGTGACCGTGTACTGCTCCGGCTCGATCATCGCCCGCCCGCCTGACGCACCGATCGTGCCAGCGCCGCGCCCAGCAGCATCCGCCCGGTCGCCGGCGCCGTGACGGTGTTGACGAAGAAGAACAGCGGGCATACCTGGTAGTCGTGCCAGCCGCTCTCCACCGCGAACAGCTCCGCCGCCGCAGGGGAATCAAACGTGATCGTGGTGTCGCGGACCCGCCGGTCGTCGCCCGGCTCGAAGCGCACCACCCCGTACAGGACGGCCAACCGGTCATCCCCGGCCCCGTCGTCACCCGCGTTTCCGCCGCTTGCCGTCACTGGCCACACCATCCCGTCCACGCTGTCGGTTGGATGCCGACCCGGCCCCGCGGAGCAATGGGACGCAACACGGGACGGGGCCGGCTTGCGGGACAGCGTCACCGACCAGCAGTCGGTGACGGAATGCCGCAACGATATTGACTGTCGGTATGCGATGAGAGTGGTTGTGGCGGTAGACGAGCGCTCGACAACCGCTGGTGGAGCGCCTACCCGCCCGGTCCGGCGTCCTGCAACCGCTTGTGCGCGTTACGCTCATCGGGCTTGTTCCGCCCATGTGACCGTCGACCGCCTCCGGGCACCGGGAGAAGGCCCACGGATGATGCCCGAAACCCTGGCGCACCCCACGCCCTACACCGTCTCCGCCGCACTACTCGCCCGCGAGGAGATGCGCGCCGCGTGCACCGCGCGGGATTTCACCGCGATCTTCCTCCTGATCCGCAAATATGATCATGTTGGTCAGGATCGGATCGCCGCGTCCGTCGAGGGGTTCAGCCAGCCGCGTATCAGCCGCATCGTCACCGGGAAAGCCCAGGTCGAAGACCTCGACGTCATCGAACGTATCGCCGACGGCCTGCGCATACCCGGTGCCATGCTCGGACTCGCCGCCCGCATGTGGGAGATCGCACCGGACACCGCCCGTCCCCGTGGCCGTGATCCCCTCCGGGTCCCGGTGCATCTGCGTGACGCGATCGGTGTTCCCACCGACGCCCCGCCGGTCGACCCTCGCCACGACGAGGTCACCGACACGATTAACCGTCTGTTGGCGACCGTCGAGACACCCACCGACGACAGCGACGCGCCGATCGTCCTTCCCCCATGCGAGCTGAAGAAGCGGATCCTGTCTGCGTGGAGTTCCGGCCGGCCGCGGGAAGGCGCACCCGTCCTGGTCCTGGTCGCCGGCTTCGCGGGATCGGGCAAGACCGAGTTCGCCCGGTTCATCAGCGAGATCACCGGCTGGACGCTGGTCGACAAGGACACCCTCAGCCGGCCCCTGACCGAAAGTCTGTTGTTGGCGCTGGACGCCGACCCCAACGACCGGCACACCGCGACCTATCAGGACAAGGTCCGACCGCTGGAGTATCGCTGCCTGTTCGACGCGGTTTTTGACAACATCCAGCTTGGGATCTCTACCGTCGTCACCGCCCCGTTCCTTCAGGAAGTGGTCAGTGAATCGTGGCTACGTCGACTGAAGAGCCGTTGCGGCACGCGCGGCGTTGAGATCGCGGTCGTGTGGATGCGCTGTGACGTCGACTCGATGCGGGACTACCTGGAAACCCGCGACGCCGCCCGCGACTCGTGGAAGCTGTCCTACTGGGACGAGTACGTGGCCAGCGTTAATCTGGATCAACGTCCCGCGTGCACCCATTTCGTGGTCGACAACGGCCGGCACGCCAAGACCAACCTTGCCGACCAGGCCCGACAGCTCGCGAGCCGTGTCCGCGACGCCTCCTGACGCCATCGTGCTGTACGGACCACCGGCGGTCGGGAAGGACACTGTCACCGCTGCGTTGGCCGCCCTGGACGGTCGGTATGTCCATTTCGATCGGTTGAAGGCCGGGAACGGGAGGAATGCCGGCTACCGGCGGACCTCCGCCGGGCATCTCGCGCAGCTCCACAACCGGCATCTGATCGTCTACACGAACGAGCGGTACGGCAACATCTACGCCATCGACAGCCCACGACTCGACGAGATCATCACTGTGGGACAGGTCCCGGTCGTGCACCTGGGCCAGGTCGCCGGTATCCGCGCCCTCCGGACCGGCTACCCCGCACGATGGCTGACCGTTCTCCTGTGGTGCCCGCGCGAGGTCACCCGTGCCCGTCTCCGCGACCGAGGCAGCAGCGATCTCGACGAACGACTTCAGGTCTGGGACGAGACGCAGGCAGACCTAGCCACAGCCGAACCCGACACGTTCACCATGGTCCTACGCACCGACTGGCGGACACCGCCCGCGACCGCCGGTCTGATCCACCAGGCGCTGACCGGCGAGTCCGCCGACGCCCCACCGCTTCGGGACCCGATCGCGTGACTGTCCAGCTCGTCATACCCGCGCTCACGTTCCGCACCATCGACGGGACCATCAGCACCCTCGACACCGAGCGGTACGCCCGGCGCGCCGCCGCCACCTGGGCTGACCTGTTCATCCTGTCCGGCACCACCACCAACGGACATACCGCGACCACCGCTGAACGAGCCGCCACCATCGACATCTGGACGGCTGTGATCAGCCCGGAGCGGATCACCGCCTGTTGCTGGTCACCGGCCGACGTCACCGAGGCCGAGCGCCGCGGGATCACACCCATGGTCGTCCTACGAGACCTCCACACGATTGATCAGGCCCGCCGTTTCCTCGCCGCCCTGCCGCAGCCGAGCTATGTGTTTAGCCATCCCGAATTCAGCGGCCACACGCTCAGCCCGGAACTGGCACGCGTCGCGATCGAGCACGGCTGTCTTCCCCGCGGCGCGAAGGTGTCCAAGGTAAGCCCGGAGGATCTCGCGACACTTCGAGTAGCCACCGGCCCGACGTTCACTCTGTGGGACGGCACAGCTCGGCACATCGCCGCCAGCCTCACCGCCGGCGCCAACGGCATTGTTGCCGCGCCGCTCAGCCACATTCCCGAGCCGTTCCCCGCCCGTGATGTCCCTACGCTGCAAGATTCCATCGACCAGACCCAAACCGTTCTTGACCGGCTTCCCAACCGTGCAGCCCGCACAGACGCTCTGATCGACCTTGCCCGCCGAGGCAAGACCACACGATCGGCGTAAGCAGGTCTTCACGTTCGACCAGCCAAGGCACCACCAGGCATATGTCCGGCACACTGCCGAATTCCTCGGTTTAGGATCAAGGCGCGGCACGTGCCGCGCCGCGCGACCGCCTGCGCGCGGCCTGGCGGCCGTGCTCGCCGGGCGCGTCGCCAGCCCGTCACCGCGCATAACCCAGATCAGGAATGGCAAGTATTCCAGACACACCGGGACCCGTGGGCATGCCGGTCGGGCTGACCGCCGCCGGATAGGCGAATCCATGCCGTACCGAGCGGCATAGATTCGCGATGCTGGTTCTATTCCGTGATCCAGTTCACCGAACACCGGTGCACGTTCCGGGATGCGCAGCGACACGACCACCGGAGACCAGCACCGGGAACGCCAACGGCAGACGAAAAACGAGCAGGGGGCACGCCAGCGGGCAGCCGGGAGACAGGATCCGGTCGCTTCGCTCCCCGGGCAGCCCGACCCGCGCAGCTTGCCAGCCGGGACGCTGTCTCGGGTTGTTCCAGGATCCGTCAACAATTCCAAAAGGTCGAAGAGTCAGCCGTTATCAAGATCCGCCAGCGTGTCTCGGACCCCGATGGTCAGAGGGTGATCCTCCCCGAGAATCGT
>NZ_CAUVXP010000216.1:0-7933 GCF_963555955.1 Protofrankia sp. Cas3 | reverse complement strand
GACCGGCCGTACGACGAACTACGCCGCGCCGCTGGTCCGCTCGTGATGTACACGAGACTGCGCGGCGCCGGCAGCCGCAGCCTGCTCGATCGCCGCAAGCCCCGGCAGGCTGGCGGGAGCTGCTCGTTCCGCCCCGACCGCGGACGGAGCCCCCTGGGCAACGCCAGCCGGCGCGGTGACCCGGACAGAAGATCCAAAACGACAGTCAGATCCGGAGCCTGTCGAGCCGAGATCACCCGATCAGCTCGGGGCCGCTCATTCCGTCGCGGATCCCGACTCCGACTCCGACGGCGAGGCCGTCATCACCGCGACGATCCGCTCCAGGTCTTCGATGCTTCCGAACTCCACAGTGATCTTTCCTTTGCTGCGCCCCATGTCGACCTTCACCCGGGTGTCGAACCGGTCGGACAGGCGGGCGGCAAGCTTGCCGAGGGTGGGAGCGATGACCCGGGGCCCACGGGGAGCCGTCTTACGCGGCCCCTCCTCGCCCATGGCCACGATTTCCTCGACGGCCCGTACGGACAGACCCTCGGCGACGATCCGGGTCGCGAGGCGGTCCTGCGAATCAGGATCCCCCAGCGACAGCAGTGCCCGAGCATGGCCGGCGGACAGCACGCCAGCCGCCACCCGACGTTGCACGGCCGGTGGGAGACCCAGCAGCCGAATCATGTTGGTGACATGGGATCGCGAGCGGCCGAGTTTCCCGGCGAGTTCCTCGTGGGTGGCGCCGAAGTCGCGCAGGAGCTGCTCGTATGCGGCTGCCTCCTCAAGGGGGTTGAGCTGCTGGCGGTGGAGGTTCTCCAGCAGTGCGTCCCGGAGCATGGCGTCGTCGGTGGTGTCCCGCACGATCGCGGGGATCTGACTGAAGCCCGCGAGCCTGGACGCCCGCCAGCGCCGTTCCCCCATGACCAGCTCGTAGCGCCCGGGCATGATTTCGCGGACGACTATGGGCTGGAGCAGGCCGACTTCACGCAGGCTCGCGGCCAGCTCCTCAAGCGTCTCCTCGTCGAAGTGCATCCGCGGCTGGCGCGGATTCGGCGTGACCGAGTCGACGGGGATCTCGCGAAAGGTCGCACCATGAACCGGTACCGGCCCGGATCTCAGTCCGAAGCCGTTGTCGATCCCGATGTCAGCGCTGTCCATCGCTGTTGGGATCAACGCTCCCAACCCTCGCCCCAGTCCACCCCTGCGTGCTGTCACAGGCCCCCCCCATTCGGCTCGAAGCCTCGCTCGGCAAGCTCGCGCGCGGCGGCCAGGTAGGACAGTGATCCCCGCGAAGCAGGGTCATAGGTCAGAACCGACCGGCCGTAGCTCGGCGCCTCGGCGATCCGCACATTACGCGGGATGGTCGTGCCCAGCACACGGGGCCCGAAGTGCTCCTTGACTTCGTGGACGACCTGGTCCGCAAGTCGCGTCCGTGAGTCGTACATGGTCAGGATGATCGTGGACAGGTGCAGATCCGGGTTGAGGTGGGCCTGCACGAGTTCGACGTTGCGCAGGAGCTGCCCGAGGCCCTCAAGCGCGTAGTACTCGCACTGGATGGGGATCAGAAGCTCCTTGGCCGCCACCAGCGCATTGACCGTGAGAAGCCCGAGGCTTGGTGGACAGTCCACGATGATGTAGTCGACGTCCCGCTTGAGTCCGGCGATCGCCCGACGCAGGCGGGTTTCCCGCGCTACGACTGAAACCAGCTCGATCTCGGCGCCGGCCAGGTCGATGGTGGCCGGAGCGCAGTAGAGACCCTCGGATTCGGAGGACTTCACCACGACCTCGTCGAGCGGTCGATCCCCGAGAAGAACCTCGTAAATGGATGGAACACCGGACCGGTGGTCAACCCCGAGAGCGGTTGATGCGTTGCCCTGCGGATCAAGGTCAATACACAGGACCCGGCACCCGTGCATGGCCAGGGCCGCGGCAAGATTCACCGTCGTGGTGGTCTTCCCGACACCACCCTTCTGGTTCGCCACCGTAATGATGCGCCGTCGGGTAGGCCGGGGAAACGGCCGTCGTCGTTCCATGGTCAAGGCTTCCACTGCCGCCGCCGCCGCCGCTCCGATAGGGGTGGATGGATCATGAGAGTCCATTGGTCGGGCCGACGGCTGACGCACTGCCCGTCCCGCACCTATGGAGGTGTTACCTGCCCCCGACGCTGTTTCACGTGGAACGTGAGTGTCCACGTGCACGCTGCGCCTCCCGTCCTCGCCGTGCTTCACGCGTTTTCCCGCTTCCCTGCCGGCGCCCAGGCTCAGATGCGGTGTACACGGCGCGCAGCACGGTGGTCGGCTCCGAAAGCCGCCCGACCCCGCACTTCACGACGTCCACCTCGCGCCAGCCCTGGGCATCCAGCTCACCTCGCGCGACCGACAACTCCTCGACAACGCGCGCACCGCGCAGTGCAAGCATGACACCGCCCGGTTCCAGCATCGGCACGAGCATCGCGCCCAACCGCTCCAAGGGCGCGAGAGCCCTTGCCACGGCAACATCAAACTTGTGGCCTTCCACGGTAGTGGCAATGTCGGGCGCGCGTCCCCGAATGACCGTGACTCGCCCCTCAAGTCCGAGCCTCGCCACTACTTCGTGCAGAAACACGCACCGGCGCTGCATCGGTTCGAGGAGGGTGACTCTCAGGTCCGGACGGACAAGCGCGAGCGGGATACCGGGCAGCCCGGCTCCGCTCCCCACGTCCACGACGGTCGCGGCGGGCCCGACGGTCTCCTCGACCACGGCGCTGTTCAACAGGTGACGGTCCCAGAGCCGGTCGGTCTCACGGGGACCTATCAGCCCGCGGTCAACGCCAACCGTGGCAAGAAGATCCGCATACACACAGGCAAGGTCAAAACCATCCCCGAACACTCCACGGGCGAGGGCCGGGGGGCCGGACACAGGCAACATGCGACCAGCATCCTCGCTACCCGGATCAGGACGCTCCGTGGAAGGCCGGATCGGCTGGCGCGGGAAGTGTGGCCACCTGCTTCACCGGCCTGCCCAGCGATAGCGGAACTCGGGCCGGCCGGTGGTTCCGTAGCGTTGCGTCCGGATGGCGAGGTGCTGGCCGACGAGTGCTGGCCGACGAGGTGCTCAAGATAGCGCCTGGCCGTGACACGGGAGATACCGGCGCCGTCAGCGACGTCCACCGCGGACACGGGACCACCAGCGGCCCGAAGCTGGCCGATCACCATGTCGAGTGTTGCCGCGGACAAGCCCTGCGGCGCCTCGGCGGGAGTCGGCTCCCGCAGCGCGGCCAGCGCCCGGTCGACGTCATGCTGGGCCACACCCCCAGGTTCGGGCTGTACGCCCGTCCCGGAGATCTGCCGCCGGTAGTCGGCGTAGCGCTCGAGCCGCTCCCGGAAGGTCGCGAAGCTGAACGGCCTGAGTAGATACTGGACCACGCCGTAGGCGAAACCCGGCATCCGCTCGACGTAGGTTTGATGTGCTTCAGCAATCAACGGGTCGTCCTCCACCACCAGGACGCAGATGCCCCCGCCGACCTCAGCGGGCCTGGTCACCTCGCCTGCCTTCACCTCGCCTGCCTTCACAGAGCTGCTGGGACGCGGCGAGCTCCGCGGTCGCGAATTCGACGGCCTCCTGTTCCCGGTTCAGCTCGATGAGGGTCACGACGGTATGCAGCCGGTTGGCGGCCTCATGCGCCTGAGCCCGCAGAGCCTCGACGAACCCGCGTACGGAGTCACGCTCGCCGGTGAGTGCCAGCAGCTCGGTCGTATCACGCAGTGTCGTTACGGTGCCGAGCGGACGGCCGTCCCGGCCTGCCGGCGTCTGGTTGACCGCGAGGACCCGGTCACCGGTCAGACGGATCTCGTCGGTGGCCCGTCGGCCCGAATCCAGCAGCTCGGACAGGGAGCCGGCAATACCCAGATCACGCACCGGACACCCGTCCGCCTGCGCGGGCAGACCGAGCAACCGTACGGCCTCGTCGTTGGCGCGCAGCAGCCGGTGGTTGGTGCAGCATCCCGCTCTCCGCGCCTGGCCTGTGTAAGGAGCGTTGTCGTCACGGCAGCGGCGAGCACGGCGGCGGCGAGCACGGTGACAACAACGACCTGGACGACAAGCACCTGCCCGGCGACGCTGCGCCAGCACAATCGCTGCACCCGGTGGGGTCCGGAGTGCCGATAATCATGGACCCGCCACACGCGTCCCAGTGTGACCCCAGCACCCGGCCTTGTCGTTGGTCACGGGCAGCCGTCGCCGTGACCATTATGAACGAAAGTGCGGGATGCGCTGTGCCTGCTGTCACTGGTCGGCCCAGTCGACAGCAGGTCGGCGGTCCTCGCAGACGAAACGGGGCCCGCCGGCGGAGGAGGAGCCGATGGCCATGCCCACATCAGCCGCCAGGAGCGGAGTCCGAAGGGCCTGGTACCGCCAGCTCTACCCGTGGGTCCTGATCGACATCGCGGCCGGTATCGCCGTGGGAGCTCTCTTTCCAAAGCTCGGGGAGAACCTACAGCCACTTGGCACGACGTTCGTCGACGCAATCAAAATGATCGTCGAGCCGATCATTTTCTGCACGGTCGTCGGAGGAATCGCACAGGTCGGTGATCTGCGTCGGGTTGGCCGCCTCGGACTGAGAACGATCGGGTACTTCGAGTTCGCCACCACCCTCGCCCTGATCCTCGGCTTAGAGCGACCGGCAATGGGGGTATGGATCAAGGAACGGGACTGGGGCACGTAGATCGCGAGGCGGAGGAGGAAGGCACCGGAGGTGTTGGGTGTCGACCGACGACAACGTGGCGAGGTGCGTGCCTCGGTCCCGCGACGCCGGTGTGCGCCGTGTCAGCCCGACCGGACCTGGCGTAGCACGAACGCAATACACCCCCTGTCTGCCGTGTTCTGTGGATCACGGCAGACAGTCAGGCAAGCAGGAACGAGGTCAGTCCGCGGGGAGAATGACCACCCGGCGCTGGGGGTCCTCCCCTTCGGACTCACTGACCACGCCGTCGATCGTCGCTATGAGGTCGTGGACAACCTTGCGTTCGAACGGCGTCATCGGCTTCAACTTCTCCGGCCGGCCACCGGTCTTCACCCGCGCGGCGACTGCCGCAGCAAACTCCCGCAACTCAGCACGCCGCCGGGCACGGTGACCACCGACGTCCAACATCAGCCGGCTGCGAACGCCGGTCTTCTGAAGTACCGCGAGCCGGGTGAGCTCCTGCAACGCCTCCAGCGTCTCCCCTCGGGTACCCACGAGCAGGTCCAGGCCGTCCCCGACGACGGCCACGACGGCTCGCTCTCCCTCCACATCGAGGTCGAGGTCGCCGTCCATGTCGACGATGTCGAGCAGAGCCTCCAGATAGTCCGCTGCGATCTCGCCTTCCTGTTCCAGATCGGCGATGCGCCGCCGGCCGTTCGTCGGCGTGTCAGCGGCCATGGACGGGCCGCCGACCTCGGCAACCGCGGCGATGTCGGCGGCCAGGTCAGGTGCCGAACCGGTCATCAGAACAGCTCCTTCGAGGATGGACATCTGCTGTCGGGGATCTGGCGGGCACGCCTGCGACGGGCACGACTGTGACGGCTATGGAAACCGATCACCGCCGCCCCCCGGGCCGCCCGCCTTTCCCGCGCCGCTTGGCGGGACGGGAGCCTCCGGATGGGCGTCGCGCTCCAGCCGGCACCCCGGGTGTACCTGCCGCACGGGTCTTGGGCTCGCCTTCGGATGCCGTCCTGTTGTCCTGGACTGCGCCGTTTTCCGGTACTGGAGCCGGAGCCGGCTGGACCTTGCCGGCCGCACTACCGCCAGTCCCGTTACCAGCCACGTTGTCGCCAGCCCAGTTACCAACCGTGTTGCCGCCAGTCCCGTTGCCGGACGCAGCGCCGGACCCGTTTCCCGCCGCCGTCGCCGGCCGCGCCTTACTGCCGGGATTGCCAGGCGAACGGGTCCCGGGCGGAGCCTTGCCGGTGGACTTGTTCGCGGCCTTACTGACGGCGGTCGCGGACGATTCCGTGGTCGGAGCATCCACGGCGGGCTTGGAACGGCTCTTGGCCTTCGCCGCGGGCCGAGCGCCGGGCACCGGCCGGGCACCGGGTGCGGGACGCGCCGGCGGCTCAAGGGTCTTGCCCTTCGCAGCGCTACCAGCCTCCACCCGGGCCCCGGGTACGCGTCCGGTCGCGGTCTGTGCCAGCACCGGCGGCATCCTCTTGATGACGAAGAACTGCTGGCCCATACTCCACAGGTTGGTGGTGAGCCAGTAGAGCAGGACGGCGATCGGGAAGCGGAAACCGAACACCGCCAGCATGATCGGCGAACCGTAGAGCAGCACCTTCTGCACCATGGCCTGCTGCGAGTCCGTTGTCCCGGTGCGCGCCATGATCTGCTTCTGGGTCAGGAACGTGGTCATGCCCATGAGCAGGATCAGGACGACGGCAAAAATCTTGACGTTCGTCCCGTCGGCGCGGACGAACTCCAGGAAGCTCGACGACGAGGTGAAGGACGTCGACAGCGAGACGCCGAGCAGTTTGGCCTCGGCGATCTGCTGCACCTGGTGAGCGGTCAACCCCACTCGCGCCACCCATTCCAGCCCGTTCTTCCCCTCAACGGGTTGGAGGTGGCTGAAGACGTGGAACAGCGCGATGAACAACGGGATCTGCAGCACGATCGGCAAACAGCCCAGCAGCGGGTTGCCGTGCTCCTTCTGCAACGCCATGATCTCGGCGTTCATCTTCTGCTTGTCGTGCCCGTGCTTCTCCCGGATCTCCTTGATCTTGGGTTGCATCAGCTGCATCGTCCGCTGCGACTTCACCTGCCTGACGAACAGGGGAAAGATCAGAATGCGGACACAGATCACCAGCAGGACGACAGAAAACGACCACGCGAAGAAGCTGCCCTGACCGAAGATCAGCCCGAAGCCACCGTGGAAGAAGACGATCGCGTGTGCCGCGAGATGGTAGAGGGGATTCAACACTGGCCTGTCTCCTTAGACCCTCGTGCCACGGCTGACCCTCGTGCCACGGCGGGACGCGGGCGGCTTGTGCGGGTGCTTGGGGGCGTGCTCCGGAACCGGGTCACGCGTCGGAACCGGGTCATAGCCTCCGGCCGACAACGGCTGGCAGCGCAGCAGCCGGCGGGCAGCCAGCAGGCCGCCCCGGACCCCGCCGTAACTGCGCACCGCCTCAAGCCCATACGCGCTACAGGACGGCTCGAAGCGGCAGACGCCGGCGCTGCGCACGGACCAGGCGGCCCGATAGAATCGGATCATGGTACGCAGCGCCCACGCGAGGGGACTGCGCACCATGCCGCCGGGGCCACGGCACAGCCTCGGCACGGCCCTCGCGGCGACCTGGCTTGCCACAGTCAGGTCGAACACTGCGAGTAGACCGACTGTAAGCAGAACACAGTCACCGATGCTCATCGACGATGCCGGTCGAGGGTTTTGGCAATCCCGTCGCCCAGCCTGGACCCGTTACCGGACCGGCCACGAGATGATCTCTCACGCAACGCCCGGTCGAGGGCGCGCCCCAGCTCATCTGAGGATGCGGTGGCACTGTCCGGTAAGGCACGCACGATCATCAACGTCCCAGGCGGAACGTGATCGAGTCGGGCACGTACCTGCTCACGCAGTCTCCGGCGGACCCGGTTGCGGACGACGGCATTGCCTACCTTGCGGCTCACGACAAACCCCACGCGTGGCGGAGGCAGGGCGGTCGCTGCGTCGGCGTCGTCCACGAGGTCGCTGCCTTCAGGCTTGTTGTCCACAGTCAGGCTGTGGACAACAAGCGGACCGCTGCGGATCCGGCCTCCACCGCGACCGACCTGGGCATGCTCGGCCCTGGTCCGGACACGGTTCCGAACGGGCAGCATGACGCGGGAGAGATCGCGGCGCGATGAATCTCAGGCGGACAACTCGCTACGACCCTTACGGCGACGGGCCGAGAGCACCGCGCGACCGGCGCGGGTCCGCATCCGAAGCCGGAACCCGTGCGT
>NZ_CAUVXP010000215.1:0-8091 GCF_963555955.1 Protofrankia sp. Cas3 | reverse complement strand
CGGACACACGGCACCCCGAGTAGAGCGGGTGACCGGGATCGAACCGGCATGGCCAGCTTGGAAGGCTGGGGCTCTACCATTGAGCTACACCCGCGGCGCATCGCTTACACTACCCCGTAGGATAGTGAAGCAACGCCTCGGGGCGTAGCGTAGTGGCTAGCGCGCCTGCTTTGGGTGCAGGAGATCGGGAGTTCGAGTCTCCCCGCCCCGACCGGTACTCTCGGCGCGTCCATCCGATCCACCGCCGCATCAGGAGTTAGCCGCGCCGTGAAGGCCACCAAGGAGACCCTCAGTCCCACCCGGGTCAAGCTGACCGTCGAGGTGCCCTTCGACGAGCTCAAGCCGTCCGTCGACGCCGCCTACCGCAAGCTCGCGCGCGAGGTCCGGGTTTCCGGCTTTCGGCCGGGAAAGGTTCCTCCGCGCATCCTCGACCAGCGCCTCGGCCGGGGTGTGATCCTCGAGGAGGCCATCCAGAACGCTTTGCCGCGGTTCTACACCGATGCCGTGCAGCAGGAGGAAGTCGACGTCCTGTCCCGGCCCGAGGTCGACATCAGTTCGTTCGCGGACGGTGCCCCGCTGGTCTTCACCGCGGAGGTGGACGTCCGGCCGGACATCTCGCTGCCCGACTACCACGGCCTTGAGGTCACCGTTGACGCGGTCGAGGTGACCGACGAGCAGGTGGACGAGCTGTTGACGACCATGCGTGAGCGGTCCGCCGTGCTCAAGCCGGTCGAGCGCCCGGTGCAGGCCGGCGACTTCATCTCGCTCGATCTGTCCGCGACCGTGGCCGGCGAGGTGATCGACGATGCCGAGGCCGCCGGCATGTCCTATGAGGTCGGCAGCGAGAGTCTGATCGACGGTCTGGACGCGGCGATCACCGGCGCCGGTGAAGGGGAGAGCCGCACGTTTGCCACCGAACTGCTCGCCGGCGAGCTGGCCGGCAGTGTGGCCGAGGTCACGGCCACGGTCCGGGGCGTCAAGGAGCGCGAGCTCCCCGAGCTCGATGATGACTTCGCCACGACGGCCAGCGAGTTTGATTCGCTCGCTGAGCTGATCGCGGACATCCGCGGGCGCCTTGTCCGGGAGGCCGAGATCGGCCAGCTCGGTCAGGCGCGCGAGCGCGTCCTCGACGTCCTGATCGAGCGGGTCGACGCACCCCTGCCGGATTCGGTCCTCGACGACGAGGTTGCGGCCCGCGAGCACCGTTTCGCCCACGAGCTTGAGCGGATGGGCGTTGACCGCGCTGCCTACCTGGAGACGCTCGGCCAGACTGACGAGGAACATCTCGCCGACGTGCGGCAGCTCGCGGCGAAGGCTCTGAAGTCGCAGTTCATCCTGGATGCTGTGATCAATGCCGAGCAGCTCCGGATCGATCAGGGCGAGCTGATGGAGCAGGTGATCAGCCGGGCGCAGCGCATGGGGGTGAGTCCCGACGCCTTCGCCCAGCAGCTGGCCCAGGGGGACGGTCTTTCAGCGATCATGGCCGACACCCTGCGGAACAAGGCACTCACGTTCCTGCTGCGGCAGGCGACGGTCCTCGACCCGGCCGGAAGCGAGGTCGAGCTGGCGCTGCCCGCTCCGTCGGTACTGGGCGCTATAGCGGCCGAGGACGGCGCAGTCGTGGAGGACGACCTCGACGACGACCTTGACGACGACCTCGACGGCGATGTTGCCGATGATGCCGATGGTGATCTTGATGCGGTCGGTGGCATCGGTGCGGAGAAGGCGGGCGGGTCTACCGATCCCGCACCCAGCGCCTGAACTCTGGCGGCGGCGAACGACGGACCAGTGGCGGCCCCCGGGTATCTCGTCCGGGGGCCGCCGCATTCCGGCGGGCCAAAGGCGATGTGATCGTGGTTCTTCTCGCATCGCCGGCGGCCGAAGTCCCCGGATCGCCGGCGGGAGGGCGGGCCGGGCGGTCGGACGGCCCGCCGTTGATCGATTGCCCGGAATACCCGGATTGAGCGGCGCTGGGCTCGCTCGCCCTCACGCCCAGCGCGAACATCGAGCGCTAAGCCCCGGAACTGACTCGGGTCACAGATAGTGTCGAGCCGGTCAGATCAACCGTCGCCAGTGCGAGGAAGCCGAGGAGCTAACCGTGAGTGACATCGCAGCCCCGAGCCTGGTCGTCCCACAGCTGCGTTCGCCGGGGCAGGGCGGGGTCGGTTTCGACGAGCAGGTCTTCAACCGTCTGCTGCGCGAGCGGATCATTTTTCTGGGTTCGGTGGTGGAGGACCAGATTGCCAACGCGATCTGTGCCCAGCTGCTGCTGCTCAACGCCGAGGACCCGAGCCGGGACATCTTCCTCTACGTCAACTCTCCCGGTGGATCCGTCAGTGCCGGTATGGCGATCTACGACACGATGCAGTACGTGGAGAACGACGTGGCGACGGTTGCGCTCGGACTCGCCGCATCCATGGGACAGTTCCTGCTGTGCGCGGGTGCGGCCGGCAAGCGCTACTCACTTCCGCATGCGAAGATCATGATGCACCAGCCGTCGGGTGGCATCGGTGGTACCGCGTCAGACATCGCCATCCAGGCCGAGCAGATGCTCTATACCAAGCGGATGATGCAGGAACGGATCGCATTCCACACCGGCCAGGCGATCGACCAGATCGAGCGGGATTCCGACCGTGACCGTTGGTTCACAGCCGACGAGGCCAAGGACTACGGGTTCGTCGACCACGTCGTGGCTCAGGCCCGCCAGGTCCCCAGCGAGGGCCCGGTCAGCTAGCCGCGTCCCGCGGACACCCGGCCGACACCGCCGGCATCCGGAAACCGACCATCACCCGCCGTCGCGGAGGCACCCATCATGTACCAGTCGATTATCGGCCAGATCTCAGGTAACGGTCTGCCCGCCAGCCACTACGGGATCCCTCGGGTCATCGAGAAGACCAGCCGTGGCGATCTCTACCTTAATCCCTACGAGAAGCTGCTGCGGGAACGTATCGTCTTTCTCGGTATCCCGATCGACGACCTCTCCGCCAACGACGTGATGGCGCAGCTGCTGTTCCTGGAGTCCGAGGACCCCGACCGGGACATCTCGATCTATATAAACTCGCCGGGCGGATCCTTCACCTCGCTGACCGCCATTTACGACACGATGCAGTTTGTCCGGCCGGACATCCAGACGATCTGCATGGGCCAGGCCGCGTCCGCGGCGGCGGTGCTGCTCACCGCGGGGACGCCGGGCAAGCGTTTCGCGCTGGAGAACAGCCGGATCCTGCTGCACCAACCCTCCGGGCAGGGTGAGGGGCAGTCCAGCGACCTCGAGATTCAGGCCAGGGAGATCCTCCGGATGCGTTCCCTGTTGGAGCGGATGCTCGCCCGGCACACCAAGCACACCGAGGAAGAGATCCGCCGCGACATCGAGCGTGACAAGATTTTCAGCGCGGCCGAGGCGCAGGAGTACGGCTTGATCGACGAGGTCATCCTGACCCGGAAGTCGTCGCAGTTGACGACCGCGGCGCCAGCGGGTCGCTAGGGCTTGTAGTGGTTGGCCCAGCCGAAGGGTGCGTGATCATGGTTTTTCGCGCGCCCGGAGGCTTGTAGTGGTTGGCCCAGCCGAAGGGTGCGTGATCATGGTTTTTCGCGCGCCCGGAGGCGGCGGGGATCCGGCCTCCACCGCGGTTGCCGGGACGGGTGGCGCGTCCACGTTGTTCAAAGGTTCTATCCGGACGGCGTGGACGCGCAAGGACGTGGCAGGTGACCGTAGGCTGACCCACACGAGCCGCGCGATAGGGCTCTCACCGGGCGGCTTCAGGGGGTACGGTCCCCACGGGGAGACAGGCCCTTGCCCATCGCGGCCGGCGCAACGACAGAGCCGTCGGCAGCTTTGGGCAGCCGCAGATGTGGATATGCCGCAGATGTGGATATGCAGCCCGAAGCCGCTGGCGTCATGACGCAGCCGCTGGCGGCAGAGGGCAGGATGGTAACAGACAGGCGACGACCGGGCGGCCTGGCCGCCCCTGACCTGCAGGCGACACCATCGTCTGGACGAAGGGACTGAGTCCTCGGTGGCACGCATAGGTGACGGCGGTGACCTGCTCAAGTGCTCGTTCTGTGGCAAGTCCCAGAAGCAGGTGAAGAAGCTCATCGCCGGGCCCGGCGTCTACATCTGCGACGAGTGTATTGATCTTTGCAACGAGATCATCGAAGAGGAGCTGTCGGAGTCCTCTGATCTCAAGTGGGACGAGCTGCCGAAGCCGCGCGAGATCTATGAGTTCCTGGACGGCTACGTGGTCGGTCAGGAGCAGGCCAAGAAGACCCTGTCGGTTGCTGTCTACAACCATTACAAACGCGTTCAGGTGGGCGGTGGTGACAGCAAGGGTGATGTTGAACTGGCGAAGAGCAACATCCTCCTGCTGGGGCCCACCGGATGTGGTAAGACGCTGCTTGCGCAGACCCTGGCGCGGATGCTCAACGTTCCGTTCGCGATCGCCGATGCCACCGCGCTCACCGAGGCCGGATATGTCGGTGAGGACGTGGAGAACATCCTGCTCAAACTCATTCAGGCCGCCGACTACGACGTCAAAAAGGCCGAGACCGGC
Source organism: Protofrankia sp. Cas3 (assembly GCF_963555955.1). Taxonomy (NCBI): domain Bacteria; kingdom Bacillati; phylum Actinomycetota; class Actinomycetes; order Frankiales; family Frankiaceae; genus Protofrankia; species Protofrankia sp. Cas3. The sequence continues at coordinate 3,541 of NZ_CAUVXP010000215.1, read as the reverse complement.
ATCATCTACATTGACGAAGTCGACAAGATCGCGCGCAAGTCGGAGAACCCGAGTATCACCCGGGACGTCTCCGGCGAGGGCGTCCAGCAGGCGCTGCTGAAGATACTGGAGGGAACGACCGCCAGCGTTCCCCCGCAGGGCGGTCGCAAGCATCCGCACCAGGAATTCATCCAGATCGACACGACGAACGTCCTGTTCATCGTCGGTGGGGCCTTTGCCGGGCTCGATCAGATCATCGATTCGCGGATCGGGAAGAAATCGCTGGGGTTCCGCGCGGTCCTGCATGGCAAGGACGATCCGGATGTGGCCAACATCTTCACCGACGTCATGCCGGAGGATCTGCTCAAATATGGAATGATTCCCGAGTTCATAGGTCGACTGCCAGTGATCACCAGTGTGTCGAGTCTTGACCGGGAAGCGCTCATCCGCATCCTCACCGAACCGAAGAACGCTCTGGTGCGTCAGTACAAGAAGTTGTTCGAGCTGGATAATGTCGATCTTGACTTTACGGGTGACGCGCTGGACGCGATCGCGGACCAGGCAATACTGCGAGGGACTGGTGCGCGTGGGCTCCGAGCAATCATGGAGGAGGTCCTGCTGTCGGTCATGTACGATATTCCCAGCCGCAAGGACGTCGCCCGGGCAGTGGTGACCCGCGAGGTCGTTCTGGAGCATGTCAACCCGACGCTCGTGCCGCGCGACGTCGCCGCATCCAAGCGGGGTCCCCGCCAGGAGAAGTCGGCCTGACATGACAAGTCAGCCGGACACTGTCGCGGACGCCGACACGGCCGCTCTCACCCGGGTGAGCAGGGCGCTGGCCGAACGCTTCCCGCATCGGATGCTGCCCGATCTGGAACGCATGCGGGACTTGGTCGACCTGCTGGGCCAACCCCAGCGGGCCTACCCTTCGATCCATCTGACGGGGACCAACGGCAAGACCTCCACAGCCCGCATGGTGGATTCGTTGCTGTGCGCCTTCGGAATCAGACCCGGCCGTTACACGTCCCCGCACCTGGAAAGCGTCACTGAACGTATCTGTCTGGCTGGTCAACCCGCTCCGGCTGCCACCTTCACCCAGGCGTACGACGACGTCATCCCCTACGTTGAGCTTGTCGACAGCAAGCATCCCGAACGTGTCACCTTCTTCGAGCTGCTGACCGCGATGGCTTTCGCCGCTTTCGCCGATGCGCCGGTCGATGTCGGTGTCATCGAGGTCGGCATGGGCGGGACCTGGGACGCGACCAACGTGCTGAACGCGGCCGTGACGGTGGTGACTCCAATCTCTCTTGATCATCAGGAACTTGGTGCCACCCTCGACGCGGTGGCGGCGGAGAAGGCCGGCATCATCCACGCCGACGCGCTCGTCGTGCTCGGCCAGCAGCCGTTGGAGGCGGCGGAGGTGCTGCTGCGCCGGGCCGGCGAAGTCGGAGCGACGGTGGCGCGCGAGGGGCTGGAGTTCGGGGTCCTCGCTCGTGATCTTGCCGTTGGCGGTCAGAGGGTGACTATCCGTGGGCTTGGTGGTGTCTATGAGGATCTGTTGCTGCACCTGCACGGCGCGCATCAGGCTCACAACGCTGCGTGTGCGCTTGCGGCGGTCGAGGGATTTCTCGGTGGCGGTCGGGAGATACTCGACCTCGACGCCGTCCGCGCCGGGTTCGCGCAGGCCGATTCGCCAGGCCGACTGGAGATCGTCCGGCGCTCGCCGACGGTCCTGGTGGACGGCGCACACAACGTCGCGGGCGCACACGCGCTGGTCGCGGCGATCGAGGAGTCGTTCAGCTTCGATCACCTCGTCGGTGTCGTGGGGATGCTCGCGGACAAGGACGCGGCCGGCATTCTGGCTGCGCTGGAGCCCGTGCTGAACGCCGTGGTCGTCACCCAGAGCCGTTCGCCACGGGCCATGCCGGTGGATGATCTCGCTGCGATTGCTGTGGATGTGTTCGGCTCTGACCGGGTGGAGGTTGCCTCGCGTCTGGATGACGCTCTCGATGCGGGGGTTCGCCTGGCAGAGGAGGATTCCCATCTGGCCGGTGCCGGGGTGCTGGTGACCGGTTCCCTTGTGACGGTGGGGGAGGCCCGCCGTCTCCTGCGTCGCTGACCGGTAGGTTGCTACCTGGGCCGAAGGCGGCGCGATCATGTCGTTCGCGCGCCGCCGGCGGCCGTGCGGGTCATGACTTGGGCCGAAGGCGGCGCGATGATGTCTTTCGCGCCGCCGGCGGCCGTGCGGGCCCAGTCTCACGTCTGTCCATCTGAGTGACAAGAAGGAGTTCCGTGTCAGGCGAACGCACACTCGTGCTGGTCAAGCCCGACGGCGTGAGCCGCGGCCTCGTCGGTGAGGTCGTCGGTCGGCTGGAACGCAAGGGTCTGACCTTGGTCGCACTTGAACTGCGCACGCTGGAGCGGTCGGTGGCCGAGACCCACTACGCCGAGCACGCAGCCAAGCCGTTCTTTGGCGAGCTGGTCGACTTCATCGTTTCCGGCCCGTTGGTCGCATTGGTCGCCCAGGGACCGCGGGCGATCGAGGCGGTGCGTGGCCTCATTGGCGCTACCGATCCGGTCAAGGCGGCGCCAGGATCCCTGCGTGGTGACCACGCACTGGAGATCGGGCAGAACCTCGTCCACGGATCCGACTCGCCGGAGTCGGCCAAGCGCGAGATCGACTTGTTTTTCCCGGGGTTGATCTAACTCCACGGCGAGATCCCGGGGCGAGATCGTGATCGGTTCGGCATTGAGGATCATGTGGTCGGTGATGTCGGACCGTTTGCCCGGATTTTTGCTCGGATTATCGAACACCGACGCTCCGGGCGCGCTCCTCGGTCTCCTCGGGTAGCATTCTCGTGACTCCGGGTGTTAGAACTGGTCGTACGGGTTGGGGCTGGCAGGCAGGTTGACCCGACATGGCGAGTGGACCGTCACACGTCATGGATCCCTCACCGGGACGGCAGGCTCGGTTAGCCCGGTTTAGGCTTTTGGTGTCTGCGGGAGCGTCTCTACTGGATTGCCGGACCACTGGATGGGGCTCATCGGGGAAGCAGTGGATACGCCCACGTCACGGACACCGCCTGCCTTACAACTCCAGCACGCCCAGCGTGCGCACCCAGACCGCACACCCGGGAAGGCCGGCATCCGACGATGTCCAGTTCGTTGTCGTTCCTAGGCCGTGACATGGCCGTCGACCTTGGCACCGCCAACACCCTTGTCTACGTGCGTGGTCGCGGGATCGTGCTGAACGAGCCCAGCGTGGTAGCGATCAACACCACCACCACGGGGATCCTCGCGGTCGGTACCGAGGCGAAGCGGATGATCGGCCGCACGCCGGGCAACGTGGTGGCGATTCGTCCCCTCAAGGACGGCGTCATCGCGGACTTCGACACGACCGAGCGTATGTTGCGGTACTTCATCCAGAAGGTCCACCGGCGGCGCCACTTCGCCAAACCGCGGTTGGTCGTGTGCGTCCCCTCCGGAATCACCGGGGTCGAGCAGCGGGCCGTGAAGGACGCCGGATATCAGGCTGGTGCCCGAAAAGTCTACATCATCGAGG
>NZ_CAUVXP010000214.1:0-8145 GCF_963555955.1 Protofrankia sp. Cas3 | reverse complement strand
CCTGGGGGTATCTGCCGGCGACCGCGGTATCCCAGGGTGGGCAGAACGAACCCATCCCCGGCGTGCCGTCCTGTCAATCCTATTATTGATCGCCGGCCAGTTGGGATCGTCGTTCAGTTCGGATCGTCTTCGCCCTTGAGCTGGACAACGACATAGCTTGTGAACGCGGCCTTGCAATCCGCGGCGTCCGCGGTGTAGCCCGCGACGTCTCTGAGGATGATGATGATGTCCTCGAAGACCTTTCCGTTGGTCAACGCGTCCCGTGACTCCTGTGCGAGCCTGGCCACCTCGACAGCGCTGCCCTTGCATCCGCTCGCCACCGTCTGGATGGCGCTGTCGTACCGCTGGATGGCCGCCAAGCTGGGATCCGCCTCGCCGTCGAGCAAGGCGAGCCGGTAGCCAGGCGTGTTCGGCGGCGGCGTCTCCTCAGGGTCCGCCGCTCCCCCGCCGCACCCTGCCGTCAACGCGACGATCACCAGTGCCGCCGCTGCCCACCGTGCCCGCATTCGTCCCTCCGAGTCCGGTCGGCAGCATAGCCCGCACGGGTGGAACAACCTGGCGGGAGGCTGACTGAGCACCGGACCGCACGCGCGTGGACCGGTGACCTCTGCCGCATCGACCGATACTTGGAGCGTCCGGTCGCCCTACCAGTGCCCGGCAACAGGGACGTGGGCGGCTTGTGATCTCACTGTTGGTTGTCCGACGTCTGGAAGGAGGCCACTTCGTGTCAGCTATCAGTGCACAGGCCCTCACCAAGGTGTTCACGACCCGCGCCGGCCCGGTACATGCGCTCGACGGCCTCGATCTGGAGGTCGCGCGGGGCACGGTCCTCGGTCTGCTCGGCCCCAACGGTGCCGGCAAGACCACGACCGTCCGCATACTGGCCACCCTGTTGCGGCCCGACAGCGGCCGGGCGACCGTACTCGGCCACGACGTGGTGCGCGACGCGCAGCAACTGCGCCGGCTCATCGGCCTGTCCGGGCAGTATGCCGCCGTCGACGAGAACCTCACCGCCGCCGAGAACCTGTGGATGTTCGGCAGGCTCTACCAGTTGCCGAGCCGCACCGCGCGCAGCCGCGCCGGCGAACTGCTCGAACAGTTCGCGCTGTCCGGCGCGGCGGACAGCATCGTCAAGACCTACTCCGGTGGTATGCGCCGCCGCCTTGACCTCGCCTCGGCTCTCATCGGCCACCCACAGCTGCTCTTCCTGGACGAGCCGACCACCGGTCTCGATCCGCGCAGTCGGGTTTCGATGTGGAACGTCATCCGCGATCTAGTCCGTGAAGGATCGACGTTGCTGCTGACGACGCAGTATCTGGAGGAAGCCGACGCGCTCGCAGACGTCATCGCCGTCGTCGACACCGGTAAGATCATCGCTTGTGGCACGGCCGCTGAGCTCAAGTCGCAGGTCGGCGGCGAACGGGTCGAGATCGTCGTCAACAACCCGGCGGACCTCGACCGGGCCCGGAATGTCATCTCCCGCCACTGCACCGCTGACGCCGTCGACACCGTCGTTGACGAGCGGGCGAAACGCCTGACCGCGCCCGCCGACGGTGGTATGCGCAAGCTCACCACCCTCATCCGCGCCCTTGACGAGGCTGGAATCGTGCTGGACGACTTCGGGCTACGCCGCCCGACCCTGGACGACGTGTTTCTCCGGCTCACCGGCCACGCCGTGCGGCAGAAGTCCGCCGAGGGCGAGGGCGACGGCGACGGCGATGAGGCGGTTGACGCACGTGTGGGAAGAGCCTCGTGACAAGCCCCATGGACCCCGCATATCCGGGCCGACGGACGCACGATCATCCAGCTGCACAGTCCCGGATATCTCGATGGAGACTGCGCGCGCCCGCCGCCAGCGCATCGGTCGTAGCCGACTCGCTGGTCGTCGCCTGGCGCAATCTGAAGCGGATCCCCCGTATCCCCGAGTTGGCGATCGTCGCGATCCTGCAGTCAGTGATGTTCGTACTGCTCTTCTCCTACGTGTTCGGCGGGGCGATCCCGCTGCCGGGAGGCGGCTCCTACCGCGAATACGTCATGGCAGGGATCATCGCGGAGACGCTTACCTTCGCGGCGGCGACCACCGCCATCGGCATCACCGACGACCTCGCCAAAGGCCTGATCGACCGCTTCCGCTCGCTGCCGATGGCCCGCTCGGCCTTCCTGACCGGGCGCACGGTCTCCGACGTCGTCTACAACGCCGTGATACTCGCGGTACTCATGCTCTCCGGCCTTGTCGTCGGTTGGCGGGTCCGCAACGGACCGGTCCGCTTTCTCGCGGCGGTGGCCCTCGGGCTGCTGTTCGCCTACGCGATGGCCTGGATCGGTGTCTGGCTCGGCCTTCTGGTGCCGACCGTCGAGGTCGCCCAGCAGGTGGCGTTCACCGCGATCTTCCCCATCACGTTCCTGTCCAACGCCTTCGTCCCCATCCAGACGCTGCCCGGCTTCCTACAGCCGGTGGCAGAATGGAATCCGGTGAGCTCCCTGACCGCCGCGATGCGGGTTCTGTTCGGTAACCCGAATCCCTTCGGCAGCAGCGGCTTCCCCACGAAGCACCCGATACTTGCCACCTTGATCTGGGTCACGGTCCTCATCGTGATCTTCGCGTCACTCAGCGTCCGCCGTTACCAGTCCATGTCGCGCTGAACACCAGCTGGGCACTGAACACCAGCTGGGCGCTGAGCACCGACTGTGCGCGGGCCCCGTCGGGAACGCGCGAAGTTTTCCCTGGCATCAGACGGTGATCTTGCAGAATCATACGAACCACTGGTCCTGACGACGGGGAGACTGCCGTGCGCACCGACCGTTCGGACGTGGTCTGGGCGACCGCTGTCCGGGCACTGGACGATGCGCAACACCGGACGACGTCATGGCTCAAACTCGGCTGCGTCGCACTGTTGTGGGCCACGGCCGCGCGATTACCCACAAACCAGCTCCCGCGGGGAGCCGGCCAGCTGGTGCTCGTCACGGTGGGCTGCCCGATGGCGTTCATCCACGCCCGCCCCCGTCTGGTGGCGCGGTTGGAACGGATACCTGGTCTGCGCTGGCTCGCCGACCACATGTTCCAGGCCCGGGGTCATGCCGAGGTTGACCTCCCGGGCCTGTTGGAGGCATTCGGCGTCCTCAGCGCCGGGCTGCTGTTCGCCGGCCCGTGGGCCGTACCGGGGCTGTCGGCTGCCATTCGATCAGTGGCTCTGCTCGCCTGCGTCAGCTGCACCTGGATGGTGTTCCTCAACGTTGTGCTGGACGCGGGCTGGTACGCACCGGCCGTCCCGGTGATCGTCGGCCCGGACCGCAGCACGGGCCCGCCACAGCCGTTCCTCGTGGTGCTCCGGCACCTGATACCGGTCGGCGTCAGCAGTGTCCTTCTTCTGATCATCGCCGTGCCGTGGACGGCGGAGCTGACCGCGGTCCCGGTCGTGCTGCGCGGGTCGCTCGGGCTGAGCCCGCTGCTCCTGCAGATCGTCTGGGTGTGTTTCGACCAGATACTCGCCGCCACCGCGGAGACTGTCCACGATGCGGAGGATGCGGTCCGCAAAGGCGTCGCGCAGGACCTGCACAGCCTCATCAAGAACGCCGTCCGGATCGTCGCCAACACCGTCGAGGCGCCAGCGCCGAACCATGCCGAGGTCCGCGCGCTCGTCCGGGACCTGCTGGTGGTGGTCGAGGAGGCACGCCTGGAACTGCTCCGGGGGCCAGAGGGACCAGACCCACACCTGTTCGCCACGCTGTGGAACGCCCTGGTGCGCGTTCTGCCGGACGGCATGCGGGGACGTTGCCGGCTTGCCGACGGCAGCGCTGACCTGGTGCTGTCCGGAACCGACTACCAGTTGGCCCGCCGGGTCATCGCCGATCTGGTGACCAACGCCTTCAAAGCCGGTGCGCAGCAGGTCGAAGTGTTCGTGACCACGATCCCGGACGGTGACTTTCCCTGGGTCGAGGTCCAGGTCCGTGACAACGGTCCGGGCATGCCGGCCGACGCATTGGCTGATCCGACTGGCAGCCTGCGGGTCCTGCAGTGGGAGATCCACCGCTACGGCGGACGCATCGCGTTCTTCAACGGTACGACTGCGAGTGCACATGCGGGCGAAGGTGCGGATACGGATACGGATACGGGATCGGGATCGGGAGCCACGGTGAACGTGCGCTGGCGTTCGCCGCAGCCGCGTTCGGGACTGCCATCCAGCCGGGCTCTGGAAAGGATATGACCATGCGTGTTCTTGTTGTCGACGACCTTCTGATGGCGGAGACCGAGGTCGCCCGCGCGCTGGAGGCGGACCGCGATGTCGAGGTGGTCGGCGTCCGTAATCCCACGGAACTGGCCGCATTACTCGACCGGGACGGCGACTTTCAACTCGCGCTGGTCGACCTGCACTACGGCAAGGAAACGCGCGAGAGCGGCCTGGCTGCCTTCGACGTTCTGTCCACACACGGCATTCCCAGCATCGTGCACTCGGTCGACGAGGACAACAGGATGCTGTTCCTCCTGGCCGTGTTCAGGTTCTTCCCGGAGACGTGGACGGTCGTACCCAAAAGCGCCGGGCGCGGGCCGCTGCTGCGGGCCGTCGAAGCAGCGCAGGGCGGACACCGCGCCGACGACACCGCGGCCCGCCCGTACAAACGCGCCGCACCCCTGCTGGACCAGCTCATCCGCCGTCCAACCGACCTGATCATCTGGCGGGCCATGCTGAACCACTTCCGCGAACCGCAGGTAGCACGTTCCGCGAACGTCTCGAAACGGGTCGTCTCCCAGTTCACGGCCGATCGCCGGCCTGTGGTCGCCCACATCGAGTCCGAGCTCCTGCACCGACGCAATCCGCCGGCCGCAGCGCCCGACGAACGCAACACGAACCTGCTTGAAGTGTCGGCATTCGCCCGACTCAACGCCGACTTCTTCACCGATCCCACCGTCGACCGGCTCATCACCGGCACGGCGGGGCCCAGTTGAGCGCCGGCTGGCTACCGTGGCTCGGGGTACCGCTGTCCCACGGGCCGCTCGCCGCCGCCGTCACCGCGTTCGCGATCAGCCCGGGAATCCCGATACTGCTCGCGCGGACCCTCGAACAGCGCTGGTTACGACCACGGGAGCAGTTCGTCGCGTTCATCTACGGTGACCCGCTGCTCGCTGTGGCCACCGGTACCGGTACCGGTGTCTCCCACGGCACCGCACCGACCGCGGTGGCAAGCCTGACCAGCGGTGCCGGGGCTGTCGGCGTCGTCGTCACCTGGCTGGTATTCGGCCTGTGGCAGTGGTGGGACGAGGTCCGCAGCGGCTACTTCCTGCCCGCGCAGGCCGTCGCCCCCACCAAGGTGTGGCATCAGCTTCTGATCTATCCGGTACTGGGGTACCTCGGCATTGCGGCATCCATGGCCGGCCTGACCGCCGCCACGCACACCGGCACCGCCGCCGCCGCGAAAGCCCTCATCGGGGTGTGCGTCCTGGCCTGGCTCGGCGCCCACCTCTACGACCGGCGGCACCCGAAACTGGGCCACCCACCGTATGACTGGCGGCGGCTGCGACCCGCACCGTACCCGTGGCCACGGACATCAACCACCTTGCTCGCGGCCGCCACGCCGCCGCACCAAGGTCCGTGGGAGCAAGCGGCGGGCTCATGACAGCAGGGCCGTGGCGTGGCCCGTCGGAACCGTCAGGGTCGGTGCCTGGACCGGGGGCTTCGGCGTAGTCCCAGCCGACGTCGGGCTCAACGCCTTCGACGGCGTCGCGGCCGGAGCCTTGGACGGCGTTGCGGCCGATGTTGTCGACGGTGCCTGGGATGGCGTCGCCGCGGCAGACCCGGTCGGACCCACGGACAGCACGATCGTCGACACTGCGCAGGGTGCCGGCGATGGCGCGTTCGGTGCGGGTGTGGGCGCTGGCTGGCATGCGGCGACAGTCGGTGACGCCGAAGGCGAACCGGGGCCGGTCGGCGATGCCGAGGGCGCAGCGGCCTTCGGCGCGGGCGGCAGCACCTTCACCTGCTGGGTCGCGTACTGCGGCGCGGCCTTCACCTGCTGGACGTTCTGGATCCGGACGCCGTGCACGTTACTCCGCAGGTTCAACGTGACCACGTTCCGGTTGGTCGTGATGGCAGAATCGCCGTCCGTAAGGAAGCGGAGCTTGTCCGGAACATGGATGCCGAACACGCTGTCCATGGCAACGCCGCGGATCGAGTGTCGGACGACGAGCAGGGTGCCGTCCGGCGGGGCCTGCATCTTCTTCGACCCGGACGTCTGGACACCGAAGGTTCCCAGCGGAGTCACAATCTCCGATTTAACACTCCAAGTGATGGACCCATCACTGGCAAGCGTGAGCTCGAACGGGAGAAGCGGCGGCTGGTATGTGCCCGCCCATTCGCAGCCGACAAGGAGCAGCGTCAGCGCGAGCGCAGACCCTACGGCCTTCCCAACGCCGAACGACCGATAGCTGAACGACCGATTACCAAACAACCGATGGCCGAACGGCCAATGAATGAACAACCGATCACTGATCGATCGACGCATGATCCGCCCCCGTGGCATTGTCTGGACCACCATGCCCGATGGCCCTCACGAAGACAATAAAACGCCATGGCGACAAAACGCGAGTCGGTTTTCCGACCGCTAGGCGACCTGACCGGTACCGGACCTGACAGGTACGCCCAGCGCACCGGTAGTCATCGGGCCGCCAGGCCACTGGGCCGCCGCAGATCTCGTAAATTTACCGGATCGGCACTCTAGCGAACTGCTAGTGTGCTGCTTTCATGTGTCCGTCAATATGGGATGTGGTCTTGCCCGCTTTCACGTGGACGAGCGCGCCGGGGTACCCCGATGGCGTCGTTGCCCCCCACCACAGCCGGGCATAGCCAGGCGCGTCAATCATGACCATGTAGTCGGCGGTGAACAATCCTTCCGTGTCACCCTCACGGCCAACGAGAGTAGTGACGGTGTACCGGCCCTGGGTATCGGTCGATGCGTCACCGCACTGGTCACCCTCATCCACACATGCCGAGATCTTGGCGTTGGGAATGGGTGCACCGGTAACCGAGTCGGTGACCAGGCCACTGATCTTGCCGCCAAGTTGGAGCTTCAGCGTCCGTCCTGACTTCACCGCGCCTGATCGAATCGTGACATCGCCAGCGTCATAGTTATGTACATACGGGGCGACGGCCCGGATGGACACCGCGTAGGTCCCGGCCGCCAGACCGGTAATCGAATAACTCCCGTCCGAAGCGCTGTCCGCCGTGCCCCCACCTGGACCCCCTGCACGCGGGTGCATGAAAACGGTCGCTCCGGACACTGGGGCGCCACCGGTCGCGGCGACCACCGTGCCGGACACCCCACCAGTCGTCGCAGCCCAAGCAGCCGTGCCGGTAACAAGCCCGCCGCCGACGGTAAGCGCGGCAACCGCGACGAACAAGACAAGAGAATTCCTGATGAACTTCATAAAGATAATGACCTTCATGAGCACTGAATTCCCCCAAAAATCTTCGCTCGTGTGCCATGCAGCCCCCCAACCGCGTCGGCTCTCAATCATGAACAGAGCCGTCGACGGCTGATGTTTTGGAAACGCGACTACCGACTGGGCCGTGAGAACGTGTGTCGAGATGCGCGAGCAGGCCATTTCCTGCCACGCCTGCCGGATCAATCAAGATCAGAAATATCTGATGTTAAGAATACGCGACAGTTCTCAACGAATACCCACGGACAGGGCACCGTCACGGCTACCGACGGTAGCGGTCCCAGTTGGGCAAGCCCACCTGGACGCCAACCAGGACTACAACCTGACCACCGACGGTTGGGCGGCCAGCCTGGCCCGATCCGCCCGCCGCGACCGGTCAGATCACGGGGTACGGATCAAACCCGTCGACCCCTACCCACCCGACGATGATCGGCGCGAGTTTGTCATTAGGTACGCTTTTCGGCCCGAAAAGCGTACACATGGACAAACTCGCGCCGATCTTGCCGACGGGCGACGCCAGCCGGGGCTAGTTCACCTGGCCCAGGGGTCGGCCCGGAAGGGGGCGGGGGATTTCCGTAAGGCGCAGGGTCTTCGCGGTCGTCGCCATGGTCTGGAGCGCGAGTTCCGGATTGTCGGAGAGTCTCCGACCAAAAGTGGGGATCAACTCGCCCAACGCCGGCTGCCATTTATCGTAGCGGTCGGGGAAGCAT
>NZ_CAUVXP010000213.1:0-8184 GCF_963555955.1 Protofrankia sp. Cas3 | reverse complement strand
AAGAACGACCGACAGTAGGGGTTCGGCGTCGTAAGGCCGGGGCACCGGGCCACCGGCATCGTGATCATGGTTTTCCGGTGCCGCACCAGCAGGCCCGCGTCTGCGAACGGCTCAGGGGTCGAAGCGGTATCCCATACCGCGCAGGGTGGTGACCAGCCGACGTTGCGGCGGCCGCCCCTCGACCTTGGTCCGTACCCGGCGAACATGCTCGGTCACAGTGGCCGGATCCTGGAAACGCGTGCCCCAGACCTGCTCCAACAGCTCCTCACGGCTGAAGACACGGCGGGGGTGACTGGCCAGGAAGGCCAGCAGCTCGTACTCGCGCGCGGTCAGATCAATACGCTCACCCGCGACCGCGACTTCACGCGCACGCAGGTCTATGGAGACATCGCCGTAGACCAGCGGGTCGTTCCCGTCCCCGGTGCGCTGCGGCGGCGGCTCCACCGGACGGCGGCGAAGCCGTGCCCGCACGCGTGCGACGAGTTCCCGAAGCGAGTACGGCTTGACCACGTAGTCGTCGGCGCCCAGTTCCAGGCCGACGACACGGTCGACCTCTTCGGCCCGCCCTGTCAGCATGATCACAGGTACTTCACTGGTCTGCCGCAGCCGGCTCAGGACGGCAAATCCGTCCATGCGCGGCATCGCGACGTCAAGCACGACAAGATCGACCTCAGTGGTCTGGAAAAGCTTGAGCGCGGCTTCTCCGTCTGCCGCCTCCAGCACTCGATACCCGAACCGTTCAAGGCTGCGGGCAAGCGCAACTCGAGAAGCTTCGTCATCCTCCGCGATGAGTAGAGAAGCCCCCCTCGTTGCTGTTGTAGTTGCGTCCCCGGTCATGGTCGAAACCCTACGCACGCTCTCCGGAACCGCTGCGAGCGGGGTGGTGGGCAAGGCCTGACCTCGAGATTCCAACACATTTCTGTAACGCAATAATTACATGCCGTCAACAAATAGCCATCAGAAACACACTGGATCAGTGTCCCGATTCGATCTTCCGGATCTCGGTGGCCCCACGACGTGGACCCGATGGGTCGCCGGCTCTCCGTCCCACCGGCACCGTCCACCGGCACCGTCTCACCGGCACCGATGATCGCCCACTGCCGGCTCAGGGAAGCCGACGTGGTCTGGCATACTCAGGATGCAGGCCAGCACCATGCCGGACCAGCGCCATGCCGGAGTAGCTCAGTGGCAGAGCAATCGCCTCGTAAGCGATAGGTCGCGGGTTCAATCCCCGCCTCCGGCTCAGACCCTGTCTTACACAGGGTTATTGCAGCCCAGAAGCGATCAACCCTCGTAGCGCATCGGTCGCTCAGGTATCAACTTTCGACGGTACGGACGCGATCACAGCTCCGACGCGCCGAGTGGGCGGCGGCTCGTCCGGGTCCTGCATGGCGCGGCGCATGCGGCACGGTGAGCACCGGTGAAGATCGCTTCACAGACCCTGGGCTGAGCTGGTCTCCTCCGTCGGTCGGTCCAACTGGCGCCGTCGCGGGAATGGATCGATGGCTTATGGAAGCACGCCATGCACTTCCCCGGACACGCAATGTTGTCTAGTCTGAGATGGTGGTGTGGAACAAGCGGGGAAATACCGGCGGTGGAGCTTCGTCGGGCAGCGGCGGCACGAAGCGAGGCGGGAAGGACTACACCGCCTCCCACTCAGTTGATCACGGTACGACGACCTGCCCGCGCTGCGGCGGCGAGGGGACGGTGACCCGCCGATGACCGACAGGCCCGCACGTGATCCGGAGCGGATGGTGACCGCGGTCCGGGTGCAATGCAAGCAGTGTCGGCGGGCGCAAGGTGCGGCACTCGCCCGCGCGAGACGTAGCGGGGGCGGAAAAGGTGATCTTCCCGCTACGGCGGTAGATCGCTGCCCGCACTACGAGACGATCTGGGCGCCTGGTTACGGTCCCGAAGGTGAGCCTCCGCCAGACTCGGGATGGTCTGACCGGACGCCGCCCGTTTGACCTCCCTTCGGGTCGGTGCGGTCGCGTACCAGCCAGCCGACACGAGGACAGCGGCTCCTGGTGGCAGCGCAAGTGCTTTCGCGTCGTTGGTCGCCGGTGGCCGTGCGTTGATCTCTTCTGCTACCGATTCGAATTGATTAAAATGTCCAGTAGAATATTTTCCCGTTAGTATCAGGAGTGTCGCTATGACCGTGTGAACCCGCCCTCGGCCCCCGATGTGACGGTGGCCCAGGATCCAGCGGCGTGATGCGACAGGAGAAGAATCGTGGTTCCGTCGTCTTCTCTTCGTACCCCGGTGACCCAACCAGGAAGTCTGCTACCGAGCGCAAATCCGGCGTCAAATGCGATGCATGGCTCACGGGGAAATTGTCATGTTGTGGTGACACTCGCCCCGGCCTTGTCCCATATCCGCCACAATGGCGTGTCTTCGTGCCGATTACGGAGACGCATGAAAGCCACCTCCCCGCGAAAGCGGCCTTGAGCTGTGCCGTCGTCGGTCACCACCACCGTGCCCTGCCGCCACACCGTGGACACGTCGGTGGCGGTCCAGAGTGCTTCGCCATGTGGCCGTCTGTCTGCTGGCAGAGCCCTCCAGTATGATCCCATCTAGCAGACGTGACATGTCAAGCGCTCAGCGTGTAGAGAGAGCGATTACTGAGCGCGGTCGTGGTGGTGAATCAGTGAAGATCCCTCACCACGACCGCGATCAGCGGCTCCCACCGGTGCGTCACGACCGCGTCAGGCGTACCTCACGCGGACTTCACCTCCGGTGCGGGATCTTCCGCGACCTCGGGTGTGTCCTCGTCGTGCTGCTCATCCGTCGGGGCGGCCGATTCCTTCTCGCGCAGGACCGAGGCGAGGATCTCCCGCTCCGCCTCGGTACGGCCGACCCAGGACGCACCTTCGACCGACTTGCCCGGCTCAAGGTCCTTGTAGACCTCGAAGAAGTGCTGGATCTCCAGCCGGTCGAACTCGGGAAGGTGCCTGATGTCACGCAGGTGCTCCTGGCGGACATCCGCGACCGGCACACACAGCACCTTGTCGTCCGGACCTTTCTCGTCGCTCATCTGGAACATGCCGATCGTGCGGCATCGCACCAGGCAGCCCGGGAACGTCGGCTCCTCCAGCAGGACGAGCGCGTCCAGAGGATCACCGTCCCGGCCCAGCGTACCCTCGATGAACCCGTAGTCCGAGGGATAATGAGTGGACGTGAACAGCATCCGGTCGAGCCGGATACGCCCAGTGTGGTGATCCATCTCGTACTTGTTGCGTTGCCCCTTCGGGATCTCGATGGTCACATCGAACTCGAGGTCCACACCGTCCCCTGTCATGTCGGTGGGCGCGTCCCGTCCGGAGCGCCCGCGTGTTCTGTACTTGTTACCAGTATCTGCGGCTACGACCGCCGCCCAGGACCGCCGCGACCCGATCATGTAAAATCAGCCATCCGCCACTTACCTGGCACCGACGGACGGGGTGACCCCGCGGTGACGTCTCCCGACCTCGATCGGCTGCGGAGTCTGTCCGGGATATTCCCCGTGCAGGTGATGCGACTCGGATTCACCCGACGTAGTCTCTCGCACGTGGCCCCTGGGATGCGGGGCCGGGTCGGCGGGCTGACCGCCATCACCGGAGCTCTGCTTGCCGGCCAGCTCTCCGTCGCTCCGCCGCAACGACCGGGCGTCGCCCACACCGACTCGCGACCGGCGGCAGTCCCCTTCGCGGCGCTGGATCCGGCAGCGCGATCCGCCGACCCCGCCACGCTGAGCGCCCGGCTCGCCGGTCCGCTGGCGAACCCCGCGCTGGGCAACCCGGCGGGGCTGGTGGTGGACGCGCTGACCGGGGCCCTGCTGCTGGACCGCCGGTCCGACCTGCCGACAGCACCGGCGTCCACCTTGAAGACCGTGGTGGCCGCGGCCGCGCTGACCACGTTCGGCCCACGGGAAACCCTTACGACCCGGGCCTTCTACAGTCCACCCGCCACCGCGGATGGTGCTGCCACCACCGTTGTCGGCGGCGGGACCCTGTGGCTGGTGGGTGCGGGCGATCCGACCCTGACCGCAGCCGCCGGGCCCACCGGCTACCCGTCCTTCGCACGCCTGTCGGACCTCGCCACACAGGTACGTGGGACCGGCGTCACCCAGGTCGACCGGGTGGTGGCAGACCAGACACTGTTCACCGGACCGCCCACTGGTGAGGGCTGGCGCGACAGCTATGTGACCGACGGCAACGTCACACCGGTCTCCGCGCTCGAGGTGGACGGCGGTCGCGGCGCTGCGGGCGCGACCGGCCCGCGCACAACCACGCCGGCGATGGCCGCTGCCAACGCGTTCGCGGCGGCGCTGCGCCGCTGCGGAGTGCAGGTCAACTCGACCGAAATCGGCGCCCTGCCAGCCGCCGGCGTCGCCCAACCTGGCGCACGGCAGCTTGCCGCCGTCCAGAGTCCGCCGATCCCGGTGCTGGTCGAGCGAATGCTCACCTACTCCGACAACGACCTCGCCGAGAGCCTCGGCCGGCTGGTGGCCCACGCCCGCGGCCTGCCGGCTTCGTTCGCCGGCGCCACCAGTGCGGTACTCGACGTGCTGCGGGAACTGGGCGTGCCGACGGCCGGAACCTACCTTGCGGACACGAGCGGTCTGTCAACATCCAACCGGATTGCCCCGGCCACCCTCGTGGCACTGTTGCGGACGGCCGTCCTGCCCGGGCACCCAGCGCTGCGAACACTGATCACAGGGCTCCCGGTGGCCGGGTTCTCCGGGACGCTGAACGACCGCTACGACTCGGCCGACACCCGAGCCGGTGCTGGCGACGTGCGGGCGAAGACCGGCAGCCTGCGGATCGTGACAAGCCTCGTCGGCCAGGTTGTGGACAGCGACGGCCGGCTGCTGTTGTTCGGCTTCTTCGCCCCCGTGGAGGAGGCCGGGGCCACCCGTGCCGCCCTCGACCAGGTGGCCGTCGCGCTCGAGTCCTGCGGATGCTGAGTGCAACCCACCGATGACAGGCACGCGCGGGCGACAATGCCTGTCATCGTGGGGGGGAGGGACATAGGCTGGCGGATGTGGACGCCGAGCTAGTCGACTGGGACCTCGCGGTAACGACAGCGCGGCGGCTTGTCCGACCTGGCCCGCCCGTGGCCCGCTCCGAAGCGGACACGGTGGTTGCGGAGCTGCGACGGCTGGCCGTCGAGGCGGAAGGCCATGTCCAGGCATACACCAGGCTGGAACCGGCTGGTCCGCCGACACCGATCGTCGTGGTGGACCGGCCGGAATGGGTCCGGTCGAATGTCGCCGGCCTTCGGGTGGTGAGCGAACCGCTGCTCGACAAGCTCGCGGACCGCGATCGAGGCAAGCTGTCCACGGCTGTTGGCCGCCGGGTCACCGGGGTACAGCTCGGCACCGCGCTGGCCTACCTCGCAGGCAAGGTTCTCGGCCAGTACGAGGTCTTCCTCCCCCCCGGTGAAACCGGTGAAACCGGTGAAACCGGTGAAACCGGGACACCCGGTGAAACCGGCGCGGCGGGACATCCGGGACGCCCAGGGCGACTCAGCCTGGTCGCACCGAACATCGCCCATGCCGAACAGGCGCTGGCCGTCAACCCGCACGACTTCCGGTTGTGGGTCTGCCTGCATGAACAGACCCATCGCATCCAGTTCACCGCCGTCCCGTGGCTGCGGACGCATCTGGAGCACGAGATCGCCTCCTTCATCGAGGCGACCGACCTCGACGCGGACGTCCTCGCCGAACGGGTGCGATCGGCCGTCTCCGCGCTGCGCGGCGCCGTGCTCGACCGTGGGCCGAACGCGCCGAGCATCGTCGAGGCCCTGCAGACGCCCGCCCAACGCCAGGTCCTGGATCGACTGCAGGCACTGATGACCCTGCTGGAGGGGCACGCCGACCAGGTCATGGACGCGGTCGGCCCCAAGGTCGTCCCGACCGTCGCCGAGATCCGGTCACGCTTCGACAACCGCCGCGGTGGTGGTTCACCGATCGACCGCTTTGTCCGCCGCCTGCTCGGACTGGACCTCAAGCTGCTGCAGTACCGCCAAGGTGGCGCCTTTGTCCGGGCTGTCGTTGCCGAGGCGGGGGTCGACGCGTTCAACCTGGTCTGGGAATCTCCCGAGACGTTGCCGACCCGGTCGGAGCTGGTCGATCCAGGCGCCTGGATGCAACGTGTCCTGGGCTCGCGCCCGTCGATATCGGCATAGTGCGTGATCGGAATAGTGTGTGCCTACCCCGGGCAGCACGACCGTCCCGCCGTCTGTGTCTGTGCCTGAACCGGTGCCTGTGCCTGAACGCCATGCGGGAGTAGCCGCCATGGCCCACCGCAGGGCCGCGGCCGAGGTCCGGGTCGCGCTCCGCCGCTCGATTGCCGACCTCCCCCCGGGCAGCCTGGTGCTCGCGGCCTGCTCGGGCGGTCCGGACTCACTGGCGCTGGCCGCCGCGCTCGCGTTCCTGGCACCGCGCCGGGCGCTGCGCGGCGGGCTGCTGACCGTCGACCACGGTTGGTACGAGGGTTCCGCCGCCCAGGCGGACACAGTGGCCGCGCAGGGACGGGAGCTCGGCCTCGACCCCGTCGAAATCCTGCCGGCGCGCTCACCGCGTTCGGAGGGAGCCGCCCGCGACGCCCGCAGGTCCGTTCTGACCTGCACCGCCGAGCGCCTGGGCGCGAGCGCCGTGCTGCTCGGCCATACCCTCGACGACCAAGCCGAGACGGTGCTGCTGCGGCTCGCCCGCGGCTCCGGCGCACGCACGCTGGCGGGCATGCCGCGCAGCGACGGCCTGTTCCGGCGCCCGCTGCTGGACATCCGCAGGTCGGTGGCCCGAAACGCCTGCCTCGCCGACGGGCTCACCCCGTGGGATGACCCGACCAACGCTGACGAGGCGTTCGCGCGGGCCCGGGTCCGCCACCGGGTCCTGCCTGTTCTGGAGGACACCCTCGGCCCGGGTATCGCCGAGGCCCTCGCCCGCACCGCCGACCTGTTGCGGGCGGACAATGAGGCGCTCGACGCCGATGCGGCGGTTGTCTACGACCAACTGGCCCACCCTGCCGGGCCGGCCGGCGCAGCCGTCCGCATCGACCTGGACCTCGCCGGCCTCGCGGGGCTCAGCACCGCGCTTCGGGGCCGGGTGATGCGGCGGGCGGCACGTGCGCTCGGAAGCGCACCGACCGGACTGCGAGCCGATCACATCCGGGCCATGGACGAGTTGGTGACGAGATGGCGCGGACAGAAGCCGGTCCCGCTGCCCTCGGGTGTCATCGCGACGCGCGCCGATGGCAGGATCTCGGTAGCGCGGCCTCCGGGGTTCGCGACCTGCGGATTCGAGGCCTCCGGCCGGTGCGATGGATACCCTCGACCCGCGCCTGTGACACCCGGGTCGGGGACCCGGCCAGACACCTCCACGCCCGCCGCCGACGGTGGCGAGCCGCGTGGAAACACCAGGGAGGCTCAGGTGAGCACTGCGCACACGGTGCCCGACCGGACCGGGTCCGACCGGACCGGGTCAACCGGCGCCGGGGCGGAGGACCGGCCGCGGGCCAGCCCGCATCCCGACATCGCCGAGGTCCTTGTCAGCACCAACGAGATCGCCACCAGGATCAGGGAGCTGGCGGCGCTGGTCGATGCCGACTACGCCGGTCGCGAGGTGCTGCTCGTCGGTGTCCTCAAGGGCGCGGTGATGGTGATGGCGGACCTGTCCCGGCTACTGACTGTGCCACTGACCATGGAGTTCATGGCCGTCTCGTCGTACGGCTCGGCGACGTCGTCCTCAGGCGTCGTGCGCATCCTCAAGGACCTGGACCGCCCCATCGAGGGCAAGGACGTCCTGGTCGTCGAGGACATCATCGACTCGGGCCTGACCCTGTCGTGGCTGCTGCGCTACCTGCGGTCGCGCAACCCGGCATCGCTGGAGGTGCTCGCGCTGCTACGCAAGCCGGCGGCACTGGCCGTCGACATCGACGTACAGTATGTCGGCTTCGACATACCGAGCGCCTTCGTCGTCGGCTACGGTCTCGACTACGCCGAGCGTTACCGCACCCTGCCATATGTCGGAACGCTGACCCAGGAGGCGATCGACCGCGGCGCCCGGTGAGAGCGTCCGGCGGATGGACCGGTGCCGCCGGTTTTCCAGCGTCGGCTGGGCACCTCCAGCCGAGCGACAAGATCCAGAACACTGCACATCGGGGGACCCCACTGATCACCACGTGCTCTGACGGCTACGAA
>NZ_CAUVXP010000212.1:7751-8471 GCF_963555955.1 Protofrankia sp. Cas3 | reverse complement strand
TTCGCTCACCTCCGCCCCGAAACCGGCCCGCAACGGCCGTTCGGGGAATTCGCCCCCGACGAAGTCGCCGCCGAACTCAACCTGTCCTACCACGCCGCCGCCACCCAACTCGCCCTCGCCCACGCCGTCACCCACCGGCTACCCGCAACCCTGGCGGCCCTCGCCGCCGGCATCCTCGATCTCGGCAGGGTCCGGGCGGTCGCCGAGGCCACCGAACCGCTCTGCGACGCCCACGCCGCCGCGGTCGAAGCCACAATCCTGGCCCGGGGCGGGCGGGCCAGCCACGCGGTGTTCCGCCAGGCGCTGCGCCGCGCGGTGCTCGCAGTCGACCCCGACGGTGCCGCACAGCGCCACGAGCTCCAACGCCGAGGGCGTCGGGTCGGCCTCCAGCCGTTGGAGGATGGAATGGCCGAGCTCTCGGCGTTCCTGGCCGCCCCCGACGCCCAGGCCGCCTACCAGCGCATCGACGCGTTGGCCCGCCGCGCCGGCGACGCGCAGGATGTCCGGAGTATGGACGAACGCCGCGCCGACGTCCTCACCGACATTCTGCTGGGCCGCCACCGCGACGACGACCCGATCCGGGTCGAGGTCGGGGTGTTGATTCCGTTGGGCACCCTGGCGGGGCTGGCCGACACCCCCGGCGAACTGGCCGGCTACGGACCGATCCCCGCCGGGCTCGCCCGCAACCTGGCCGACAACGCAACCTGGCGGCGGCTACTC
>NZ_CAUVXP010000212.1:0-7575 GCF_963555955.1 Protofrankia sp. Cas3 | reverse complement strand
GCCGACCCGGTCGACGGCGCGGTGGTGGACGTCGGACGGCGCCGATTCCCCTCACCGGCACTGGCCCGCCAGATCCGGGCCCGGGACTGGGTCTGCCGGTTCCCGGGATGCCGAACACCCGCCACCGTCTGCGATCTTGACCATGTGCGGGCCTACGCCGAGGGCGGCACCACCGAGGCAGCCAATCTGCTGACGCTATGCCGGCATCATCACCGGTTGAAGCACGACGGGACCTGGACCGTCCAGGTCACCGAGACGGGCGCGGTGACCTGGACCAGTCCGGAACTGCGGGTCTACCAGACCGAACCCGAACCCCACCCAGAACCAGAGGCCACCCCGCAACCGCCACCCGCCCCGGAACCGGACCCAGAACCCGAACCGCCACCCTTCTGACCGGGACACGGCTGCCGGACTCTGATCGAAAATTGCCGGCCGATCGGTAGGCAGACCTGGTCAGTGCACGCGGACACCGTGGCCAGGGCTCGGAACGAGCTGGACTTCGGTGGCGAGGTCCGCGCGGGACAGGGCACCACGCGCGTGTGGCAGAACGACCTGTTCGATGTCGGCTCGAAGCCGGCTGACGTTTATGTCTGGTTCCATCGTCACAACTACTCGCAGTAGCGGATCTTTCTCCTTGCTGAGAAGTCGCGCACGTACCTGCTGGGCACCCGCTGCAGCTGCCAGCTCGCTTTCCACGGCGCTGGTGAAGGCCCGCGCGTTCACCCGGACACGTCCGAAGGTGTCGTCGACGACGTACAGGCCAGCCAGGTCTCCGGTGGACCGCTGTAGCCACAGCCAGGCGAGCGCCAGCACGACAACCAGGGCCGTGGCCGCTCCCACGACCGGCCAGAACCAGGCATGGTCGGCGGCAAAGGCCCGGTTCGCAGCCGTGAGCGCCGGCCGGTCTGTGACGTCATCGCCGAACACACCCCGACCGGCGAGCAGGGCGACGATCCCACCGCCCAGGCACACAAGCCCCAACAGGACGAACACCACCCGGTTCACCCGATCGACTCTGGGAGTGAACGGGTGCTTGCGCGGTCGGGGCATCTTCGTGGACCCGGTCGGCTTTGCCGTGCTCACCATGTCGCTCACGTCGTTCGAACGGATCGGTGGACCGAGCTGCGGGATCGGGCTGTCCACGGTTCGCGCGTTGACGGTGTTCGCGGTTCCGTTCACGTGTGGTCCTCTTTCCGGTCGTCCGCCGACGCATCCGCCGGAGCAGTCGCCGGGGTGTCCTTCCGGGTGCGCTCCGGATCGGGTTTGGTCAGATCGAGGCCGACCGGATACGGCCTGGTCCGCTCACCTGCGGTCGAAGTACCAAAGATCGTCTCTGTGGTTGATTGCGTTGCCGGGGCTGATTGCGTTGCCGGGGTTGATTGCGATGCTGGCGGTGCTGACGAGCTACCGGGGCCGGTGCGTGCGAGGGCCCGCGCCGCGTCCCCCGAGCTTGGCGCAGGCGAGCTTGGCGCAGGCGAGCTTGGCGCAGGCGAGCTTGGCGCAGGCGAGGCTGGTTGCGGCACTACACCGCTGTCAGGGGATGCGGGACGCGACGCCTTGACTTTCAGTTTCACCTTCGGGGGCGACACCAGATCGAAGGAAACCAGCCGTTCGTAGATCTCGTCACGTACCTGTTCCGGCGCGTCCGGGTTGACCCGGGGATGGAACTCGATCTTCACCCTGGCGGTGCGGCGCCGGAGCCGGACCTTTGCCCGGCTCACACCGTCCACATCCTCGGCCGCGCTGGCCAGGGCACGACCGACACCGCGACCAGCGGCGAACGTGGAAGTCCCGGCCAACGACGGTTGCACAGTGAACCACTCGAGCCGACCACGTCGCAGCCCCAGCACGAGCAGGAGGACGCCGACGACGCCAAGCATCACGCCGAGTACTGCCGGTCCCGTGTCGGACCAGCTGTTGCGCGCCATGGCGCCCGCCGCCGCCCGCCAGTCGACGATGGCATACCCGCTGCCGAAGGCCGCGTTGACCATCTCGACGATCGCGACGACCCCGGCCGCCGCGATGGCTGCGGCAAGCAATGCCGCGACGATCCGGTTTGTCACGCGCACGATGGTGACCTCCCGTCAACTACCGAGCCCGGGTGTCCGGGTCGGTCCCGGACTCGAAAGCGGACACGTCAATGTCGATGTGGGTCACCCGTAGACCAGCCAGGTCGGCCACCTGTTGATTCACCCGGGTGCGTACTCCCTCGCATACCTCGACAATTCGGGCAGGATACCGTATCGACAGAGACATCGAGATCCGAGCGGTGCCCCGCCCGACGCGCGCTGACACCCGCGGCGGACGTTCGTCCGCGGCGGGCCGTCGGCGTCGGCCGGGAGGCCGGCGCCCCAGCCCACCGACGGCGTTGACGTTCAGTGCGGCTTGGGCTGCGATTTTCTCGATGACGGCGTTCGTGACGACCAGGCGTCCCCGCGCTGTCGTTTCGGGCTGGCGCACCACGGTGGGCTTCATCGCATGTCGCGGCGTTCGCCGCCGCTGACGTACCGGTTGATATCGATGTCCCCGTCCAGGACCTTGCCGACGAACAGGCCGATGGCGCCGAAGACCAGAACGATCAGGAAGTCACCGAAGCCGCCGAAGGCGAGCGCGAGACCCGAGATCAACCCGGTGATGAGACCGATTGCACTCGAACGCATCGGAGCCTCCTCGTTGTAGGCGCAAAGCGTGGTGAAGGCGGACTGTTGTCAGGCGTGCTGTCGTCCGGCGCACAGTCGCGGTTGCAGGTGGCCGCGCCCGCGGCTGACGGGCGCGGCCGGTGCTCCGATGGGACGGTGCTAGCGGACCCGCGGGGGCCGTCGCGATGTCCACCAGCATCGGTGCACCTGGTGCACCCGGTGCGTCCACTGTTGGCGTACCCAGTGGGCAACGATCGCCAGTCCGGCGCGCCGGTGGTAGGCGGTCACCCCGCCACCCGCGGTTCGTGGTGACAGCTCGGGCCGCCGAAGCCCCAGGCCGGCCATGAACACATCGGGATCGCCGCCTCTGTCCGGGTGGTTTTCCCGGATGAACCGACGTACCTCGGCGCGCCGGGCGGCCGAACCCGCGTCACGGTCCGTCCGTGCTGGCCGGATCCGTGCTGCCTGGATCCGTGCCGGCCCGGCCGGTCTGTTGATCATTGCTTCCTGGTCCCTGTGCCTGTTCTGGTCCCTGTGCCTGTTCTGGTCGCTGTGCCTGTTCTGGTCGCTCCGGCCGTGGCCGACTTCGTCATGGACGCCTTCCCCCGGCCCGAGCGCCCGCCGGCCGTGCCACGGGTGCGGGCTCCGCCGGTGCCACGTGGCGGGTGCCCGACGCTGACGGCGGACCTGTCCAGGGAGACTTCAAGATCGTCGACGACGACGTCGATCCGCTTACAGTCCGGGGCCACCGCGGTGACCGCGGCCCGAATCTGGCCGGCGATTTCGGGGATTGTCGGTCCGAACCGGGCGATGACATGGACAGCGACACCATCCAGTACTTTGCGGACGCCGACGACGCGTCGGTCGGGCAGATAGGTGACCACGTTGCCGCTGACTCCCGGGGAGAGCGTGGCGACCACGGGGCAGCGGGCAACCGCGGCCGCGATGGCGGCCGGCTGCGTGGACACTGCCAATCGGACCATGATTTCTACTGCACCCGAGCCTGCTTATCGTCATCGTCTTCAGGGATGTAGATGTCGTCCACCGCGATGTTGACCTCGGTCACCTCCAGGCCGGTCATCCCCTCGACCGAGGTCACGACGTTGCCGCGGATCGCCTGGGCGAGATCGACTATCGACACGCCGTAGTCGACCACGACGTCGAGATCTATTGCCGCCTGCCGCTCGCCGACCTCGACGCCGACCCCCTGGGATACGTTGCGTCCGGACGAGCCCGGGATACGCTGGCGCAGCGAGCCGACCGCGCGGGTGCCGCCGGTGCCGAGATTGTGCAC
The DNA here is from genome assembly GCF_963555955.1 of Protofrankia sp. Cas3. Lineage (NCBI taxonomy): Bacteria > Bacillati > Actinomycetota > Actinomycetes > Frankiales > Frankiaceae > Protofrankia > Protofrankia sp. Cas3. The sequence goes on along the minus strand of NZ_CAUVXP010000212.1, from coordinate 3,642 downwards.
ACCTTCGACCTCGCGGGTCGCCACGCCCGCGATCTTACGGACGACCGAGTCCGCGATAGCCGTCCTGCCCTGGCTTGTCACGAGCTCGGTGGCCGTCCGCCGGGACACGCCGGCCCCGTCGCGCTGGGGTGTTTCTCGTGTCACGGGAGAGGTCTTCTCGGTGGTCGTCGTGCTCATGACGTGCCTCCGCAATCATTGGAGTCGTGGGGACGGATCCCTCGGGTTTCCCGCGGTCCCCGGCCGCGTGGGCCCATGAACCGGAGGCCGTCGGCCGCCCAGATGTGGTAGCCGGTCGTGCTCGGCGCGGTCAACCGGCTGGTATGCATCGTCCTACCCGGTGGTGAGGGGGACACTCGCGTCCGGCCGGCCGGATAGGTTCGTTGGTGCCCGGTCGGAACACGCCCCACGAGTGAAGGAGCGTCCGCTGCCTCGGTCTCATCCGCACCCTTCCGGTGCCGCCGGCTCCGGCCAGTCGCCCGTGCCCGCCCAGGGCACCCGGGTGACTGTCCGGTCGCCGGCCAAGGTCAACCTGCATCTCGGGGTCGGCCCGCGCCGGGACGACGGTTATCACGCGGTAACCACGATCCTGCAGGCTGTTTCGCTCTATGACGACATCACGGTCACCGACGTCCCGGACGCCGCGACCGACCCCGACGCCATGGAGCCGGTCATCGCCGTGGAGGTCACCGGTGAGGGTGCCGCCGGTGCGCTGCCGGCCGCCGCGCCCGGCGACATCCCAGCGAACTCGGCCGCGGCGCGAATCTCGCTGGTCCCGACGGGATCGGACAATCTCGCCGTCAGGGCCGCGTATGTGCTCGCGGCCCGCGCCGGCGTGCGCGGCGCAGGGGCGCACCTGAGCATGGCCAAGGGCATTCCGGTCGCAGCCGGGATGGCCGGTGGCAGCGCCGACGCCGCCGGGGCGCTGGTCGCCTTCGACGCCCTGTGGGGCACTGACCTGGACCGGTCGGTCCTCGCGGAGCTCGCTGCCGGGCTCGGCAGCGACGTCCCGTTCCCGTTGACCGGGGGTACGGCGCTTGGAACCGGCCGGGGCGAGCAGCTCACGCCGGTCCTCGGACGTGGCGAGTACCACTGGGTCTTCGCGCTGGCTGACGGTGGCCTGTCCACCGCCTCGGTCTATGCCGAGTTCGACCGGTTGTCCGAAGGACGTCTGCGCACCGAACCCACCCCGCCTGACGCGGTCCTGGCGGCGTTGCGCACCGGGGATCCGGTCGAATTGGGTAATGCGTTGGTCAACGATCTGCAACCGGCTGCGTTGCGGTTGCGCCCGTCGCTGCGGCGGGTGCTGGAAACCGGAACCGAACTCGGGGCGGTCGGTGCCGTCGTCAGCGGGTCCGGACCGACCTGCGCCTTCCTGGCCCGGGACGCCGCGCAGAGCGTGGCACTGGCTGCGAGCCTCGCCGGGATGGGCGTCTGCCGGGCGGTTCGACGGGCGCACGGTCCGGTCGCGGGCGCCCGTCTGGTCGACCCGGGCACGTCCGGATGAGCCGCAGGACGATCCGCGCCGACCCCGGCCTGATGGGCAGGATCCGATGAGTGACATCCTGGTCACGATGGAGGCGGTCGTGGCCGCCTTCGGGACCCGCGTCCTGCTGGACGGCGTGAGCCTCGGAGTGGCGAGCGGGGAACGGATCGGGGTGGTCGGCCGTAACGGCGCGGGCAAGAGCACGCTGCTAAAGCTCCTGGCCGGTGAGGCGCACCCCGATGCCGGTCGGGTCGTGCACACGGGGTCTCTGCGCGTGGGCATCCTCGCGCAGGACGACCGGCTCGTGCCCACCGCGACCGTCCGCCAGGCCGTGGTCGGTGACGTACCCGATCATGTGTGGGCCGCGGATCCACGTCGCCGGTCGGTGCTGCGCGGGCTGGGTCTGCTCGACCGTCTGGACGATCTCGTCGGGCAGTCCTCCGGTGGGGAGCGTCGGCGTACCGCCCTGGCCGCGCTGCTCGTCGACGACCTGGACCTGCTGATACTGGACGAGCCCACCAACCATCTTGACGTCGAAGGCGTCGCGTGGCTCGCCGCCGAGCTGGCATCCTGGCGCGGCGGGCTCCTCGTCGCCACGCACGACCGGTGGTTTCTCGATGAGGTGTGCGAGCGGGTCTGGGAGGTCGTCGACGGCCGGGTGGACGCCTACGAGGGCGGCTACAGCGCGTATGTGCTGGCCCGCGCGGAGCGGACCCGGCGAGCCGACGCCACCGAGGCGCGGCGCCAGAACCTGCTCCGCAAGGAGCTGGCCTGGCTGCGCCGTGGCCCGCCGGCCCGGACCGCCAAGCCGCGCTTTCGAATCGATGCGGCCAACGCCCTGATTGCTGACGAGCCACCCGCGCGCGACACCCTCGGTCTGCGGACCTTTGCCGCATCCCGCCTCGGGAAGGACGTCTTCGACGTCGAGGACGTGACGCTGCGCCTCGGTGACCGGGAGCTGTTCGCGAATATGACGTGGCGGCTGGGCCCGGGCGATCGGGTGGGTCTCGTCGGGGGCAACGGGAGTGGTAAGACAACGCTGTTGCGCCTGCTGACCGGTACGGTGAGTCCGGATTCGGGCACTGTCCGAGTGGGGCGCAGTGCGCGTCCCGCTCTGCTCACCCAGGAGATCCGCGAGCTGAACCCGAGGCTGCGGGCGCTGGAGGCGGTCCAGGAGGCCGGTCAGGTACTGGATGTCGGACCCCGGCCGAAGTCGTCGGCGCCATCGCGCAGCTCCGCCGGTGACGGTGGACACGGCGGGCAGAACCGGGAGCTGACGGCGGGTCAGCTGCTGGAGCAGTTCGGTCTGCCCTCGGCCCGGCAGTGGACGCCGGTCGGTGACCTCTCCGGCGGGGAACGGCGGCGGCTGCAGCTCCTGCGGTTGCTCATGGAACGGCCCAACGCGCTGCTACTGGACGAACCCACCAACGACCTGGACACCGACACGCTGACCGCGTTGGAGGACATCCTGGACTCGTGGCCGGGAACGTTGGTCGTGGTCAGTCATGATCGTTATTTTCTGGAACGAACCTGCGACACGATCGTCGCTCTGCTTGGCGACGGTTGCCTGGTCATGCTGCCCGGTGGGGTGGATGAGTACCTCGCCCGCCGGCAACGCCTGGCCGCCGCAGGCGCCGGGACGCCCACCGATACGGGCAGTTCAGCCCGTCCCGGATCCGGTGCCAGCTCCGGTGCCGGTGCCGGTGCCGGTGCTGGTGCTGGTGGCGGAGCGGCTCAGGCCCGGGTCGCGCGCAAGGAGCTGAACCGCCTTGAACGGGCGCTGGAGCGGTTGGGACGCCAGGAGACCGCGCTGCACACGGCGCTTGCGGAGGCAGCCACCGACCATGGGCGCCTGCTCGCCCTGGACGCCGAGCTGCGTGCGGTCGTCGCGGAGAAAACCCGGACCGAGGAGGCCTGGCTCGTCGTCGCGACCGACCTCGAAGATGCCTGAGAGCGCCCCTGTTGCCGATCGTGTTGCTGGCCGCGTCAAGATCCCAGGCCCTCGGTCAGCCGGCTGTCTGGACCTCTTTCGCCCGCAGGCGTTCGGGGTCTGGCCAGCGGACGTCATGAACGACCCGCAGCGTCTCCATCAGCTTGATCAGATAGGCGCTGGTGTCCAGCTGCCAGGGTTTGACCCCATGACGGGCCAGGGTCGGCTC
>NZ_CAUVXP010000211.1:0-8316 GCF_963555955.1 Protofrankia sp. Cas3 | reverse complement strand
GGAAGGACCAGTCAAGATTGCCGAAATACGAGTAGTAGACGAAGCAGGTAGCCGGTACGACACGGTAGAAGTCGGCGCCGACCTGGTCGGCGACCGTCGAGTTCCGGCCGTCCGCGCCGACCACGAACGAGCCGCGAAATTCCTTCTCCGATTCGTCGCCGAACTGGCCACGGATACCGACGGCGCGACCGTCTTCAAAGATCACATTCTGGACGGTGAATCCCTCGACGACCTCCGCCCCGGCCGCGCGGGCCGCGTCGACCAGGATCTTGTCCAGCACCGTGCGACGAGGAGAATAGACCTCGGTGATGCCCTCGATCGGATCGGCGAAACCCTCGACATGGATGCCGGTATAGGACAGGGTCAGGTGCTTCATCGCCGGGACGCCCGTCGCCGCGACGCTGTCGAGCAGACCCCAGTCCCGGAGTCGTGCAAGGCCGGTCTGCTGAATATAGTGCGTCGATATGGTGTCACTCGGGAAGGTTGATCTGTCAACGACGAGGACCCGATGACCGCGTCTGGCCAGGAGCATCGCCAACGATGAACCGGCGCAGCGCGCACCAACAACGATAACGTCGTACATAAAATGTGCTCCTGTCGTCAACTCGGACGAGCTCCGCGGCGCCACGGCACCCCGGCACGAATACGTATTAATTTTCCACAACCGCCGGAAGTGCGGTCAACAACTGTGTCCATACGCCATCGGCCGATTGGTCGACACAATGGATCCGTGCATCGGTAACGGTCGGGAAACGTCAGCGGGAACGGCGGTGCGGTCACCCGTACAGCGCGGCGATGTCCGCGGCGAAATCGCTCTCGATCACCGTCCGACGCAGTTTCATGGAAGGCGTCAGATGCCCCCGGTCCAGGGTGAAGTCGGTCGCGAGCACCCGGAAGGCCCGGATCGACTCGGCCCGGGAGACGAGGCTGTTCGCATCGTCGATCGCGATCTGAATCTCCGCGACCAGATCGGGATCATGGCGCCAGGAGTCGTCGTCCGGTGCCGTTTCCCGGCCCGCCAGCCAGGTCTGGAGGGCCGCGCCGTCAACGGTGACCAGCGCGCTGACGAACGGGCGTGCGTCACCGATCACCATGCAGTTGCTCACCAGTGGATGCAGGCGCACGCGATCTTCCAGCGGCGTCGGCGAAACGTTCTTGCCACCGCTGGTGACCAGGATCTCCTTGCGACGGCCGGTGATGTAGAGGAAGCCGTCCTCGTCAAGCCGACCGAGATCACCGGTGTGCAGCCAGGGGCCGTCGCCAGCCTGGACCGCATCACCCTCCGTTGGCTGCACGGCTGGCTCACGGGCCGGCGGCCAGTACCCGGGCCAGTATCCCGGCGAGACGTTGCGGCCGCGGACGAGCAGCTCCTCGTCGTCGGCGATCGCCACCGTGGTGCCCGGAATCGGGCGTCCGACGCTGCCCATCCGGTTGGTGGCCGCGACGTTCACCGTCACCGCCGTGGCCGATTCGGTCAGCCCATAGCAGTTGAGGATCTCCACCCCCAGGCCGCCGTAGAACGCCGCGGTCGTGTCGTCGAGCGACGCGCCACCGGAGATCACATATTCGAAACGACCGCCGAAGGACTCCCGCACCCGGCTGTAGATCTTCTCGTCGAACGCGGCGTGGGCGTCCCGCAGCTGTGCATCCACGTGGCCCGCGAGCCCACGTGCCCTGGCGAGCCCGAATTCGATCGCGATCCGCTCGGCCGCCCCGTCGACCACCCCGACACCGCCTGCCGCCGGTTCACGGACCCGCTTGCGGATCTTTTCCAGCGCGTACGGGACGAGCGCGAGGAACGTGGGCCGGAACGTCGGGAACTCGGCGATCAGCTCCGGCACGCCCGGCAGAAGTCCCGTCCGGGTGCCGGCGTACAGGCAGGCGATGAGGATGGTCCGACCGAAGACGTGCGAGAGCGGCAGGCCCAGCAGGGTCGTCGCCTGCTCTCCCCGCACGCTGCGGAACAATTGCCCGGTGTGCTCGACCGTGTTGGCCGAGGACGCGTACATGTTGCGATGGGTGAGCATGCATCCCTTGGGTACCCCGGTGGTACCACTGGTGTACACAATTGTCGCAAGGTCGTCGGCACGCACCCTGCCACGACGATCGTCGTACTCGGCGTCTAGAGGGTCAAAGGGCGCGCCCGGAGACCGCAGTCCCCGGAGTGCTGACGGCCCGTCCTGATCGCCGTCGTGCCAGGCCTCGACCGTCTCCAGCAGCCAGACATCGGCCCGCAGGCCACTACCGCCGATCTGACGGAGCTGGGCCTGCTGGGCCTCGGTCTCGACAAAACACCAGCTTGCTCCGGAATCGGTGAGTACATGCCGCATCTGCAGTTCCGAAGCCGTCGGGTAGATCGGAACCGTGACCGCACCAATACTGAGCACCGCGAAATCGACGACCGCCCACTCATAGCTGGTTCGGCCCAGCACGGCCACGCGGTCGCCGTGCGCGACGCCGTGGGACAACAGCACCTTGGCAACGGCCTGGATGTACCCGGCGAACTGCCGGCAGGTGAAATCCTGCCAACCGGCAGCGGTCTTCCGACTGAGCACGCAGCGGTCCGGGTTCATCCGGACGCCTTCATCTACCAGTAAGGACAGGCCCCGGTCAGCGGGAAGCACGACGCCCTCTCCGGACTTGTACTGCTGCATCTCAACCACCTACTCGCGGCGACGACTTCCGATGTCAGTGTCTGTTCCGAAGGTCGGTTTTAATTCTTGAAGAACTGGTCGGCGCTGACAATGTGCTTCTCCTGAACGATTCATTAACATACGCCGTTGCGCAGGTCTGCGCGGCGCGATCACGGTCACTCGGGAGACACGCAGGCGTGATCAGATACGGCGGGCGGCTACCGTCAAAGGGTGTGAAACGGTCACGATAATGTCAACCCCAATTCGACATTCTCATCGTTCGATTGCCGAAACCAATCAACAATGACGGCCGACACTCGGAAATCGCCTCACAGATAGTTATCGAAACGTTGTCACGACGTTTACCGCCCGGCAAGATACGGTGCCTTGGCGCACCCTTCTGGATTACACTGACAGAACGAACGCACACCATTCTTCATCACCCGACGAGAGACTGATCGCCCGAACGTATTCAGGACTTCGCGGCACCTCGCCAGCATGTCGTATCTATCCTGAGACCGACACCGGTAGAGAGGTTTTTTCATGATATCAAATAAAATGTCCGCTTTATCGGTGAACCGCGAGCGCCCGTTGTTCCGATTGGCGCTCGTGTGCGTCGCGACCTTCATGGTCTACCTGGACACCAGTATCACCCCGGTAGCGGTGCCGGCGATCCGCGCGGACCTCCACGCCGGGGTGACCGCCGCCCAGTGGCTTCTGGACGCCTACACTCTCGGCTTCGCGGGCCTGCTGCTCACCGCAGGGTCCCTTGGTGATCGTTTTGGCCGCAAGGCGGTCCTGCTTGCTGGAACCGCTGGATTCAGCGCATGCTCCGTTGCCTGCGCACTCGCCCCGAATCCGCCGGCGCTGATCGCTGCGCGCGCAGGCCAGGGCGTGTTCGCCGCTGCTGTCGTCCCCCTGTCGCTGGCGGTGACCTCGGCGCTCTTCGCGGACGCGAGACAACGGAGTCGCGCCATCGGCGTGTGGGGTGGCACCGCAGGCGTGGCGCTGGCACTCGGGCCCCTCGTAGGTGGGCTGCTCGTCCAGACAGCCGGGTGGGAGAGCCTGTTCTGGATCAACCTTCCGATTGGCGCCACGGCACTTGCGGGCCTGGCATGGTCCCTAGAGGGCCAAAGGCGATGCGATCATGGTTCTGTCGCATCGCCGGAGGCCGTAGTCCCTGGAGCGCTGCCGGGAACCGGCCAGACCGTACCCGGCGGAGGTGACGCCGGTCGCGTACCGACCCGCCGGGTGGATGCAGTCGGGCAGCTGCTGTTCATCCTCGGAACTGGGGCGCTGACGGTCGTGATGATCGAAGGAGGCGGTTACGGGTGGCATTCGCCGATGACCGTCGGCCTCGCATGCGCCAGTATCGTCGCCTTGGCATTCTTCGCGCTGTGGGAGCTCCGCTGCCGGCAACCGATGCTGCCGCCACGCCTGCTGCGGATCCCCGCCGTGGCCGTGGCATGCGCCGTGAACTTCCTCGGGCTGTTCGGTCTGTATGCCGTGCTGTTCCTGCTCACCCTGTACCTGCAGGACTCCCTGCACCTATCACCCCTGGAAACGGGTGTGCGGTTCCTGGCACTCACCGGCTTCCTCGGCATTGGCGCGGTGAGCGCCGCCGGCGTGGTCCGCCGCCTGGGCACGCGCACCACCATGGTCCTGGGCCTGCTCCTGGTGACGCTCGGACTCGGCGGGCTCACCCTGGTGGAGACGGGGAACGGCTACTTCAGCTATGGATGGGCACTGGTCCTGATTGGTGTCGGTATTCCGTTGTCCAGCGGCGTGGTCGCGATCCAGGCGATGATGGCTGCGGTACCAGCTGATCTGGCCGGCACCGCGGCCGGCACCATGAACACCTTCCGGCAGTTCGGAGCCGTCTTCGGAGTGGCTCTCGCCGGTCTCCTCTCACCCCAGCGAAGCAACATCGTCACCTCGATGTACCGCACCTTCACCGTCGCCGCCGCCGGTGCACTTGCCGGCGCCATGCTGACCGCCATTGTGCTGCGCGAGCGACGTGCTCGCGCAGCAGAGACGACACCAGCGGGGGCCGGTCACACGCCCGAACGGATCATTCCCTTCGTCCGCATGAGGAACTCACCCAGATAGCCGTCGTGCGGGATCCCCGGGCGTAACCAGACCGTCGGATTGCCCCCCAGGTACAGATTGGTGATCGACAGCTTGTCCAGCAAGATCATCTATGAGATCGCTGGTTTGTTCACCACCCGGCCATCGTCGCGGAGTCCCGGCTCAACGATTCCCTCGTACAATCCGGTGAGAATGGACAGCCGGCCGGAGTCGATCCGAAGGAGGCAGAACCCGTGCAGGTGAACGGTGCGAAAGAGGAATACCCGGCGCTGAACCGTATACGCGAACTGCGGGAACTGCTGGCGCACGGAATGGCGGCCGGGATCGGGGTCGGCCACTCACTGGGTATAACACTCGAGTCGGTGGAGAAGGGCCGGACGGTGTACACACTCACACCCTCACCGGCTACGGCCAACGCCATATACACCGTGCACGGCGGTGTTCTGGCGACCCTCATGGACACCGCCATGGGAAGCGCGATCTTCACCGAGCTCGCCGATGGAGTCCTTTACACCACACTCGAGCTCAAGGTCAACTTTATTCGTCCGGTGAAACTTGACGCCGATCAGCTCACCTGCGAAGGCCGGACGATCAACATCGGGAAGCGCACCGCGCTCGCGGAGGCACGCGTGCTCGACCCCGCCGGCAGGCTGATAGCCCACGGAACCAGCACGTGCATGCTGATACGCCCCACGGATGCGACCTAAGAGCGCCCGGCAATAGGGGCGTGGATGAAGGAGCGGGGCTGGGGCACGTAGATCGCGAGGCGGAGGAGGAAGGCACCCTGGTGTTGGGTGTCGACCGACGACAACGTGGCGAGGTGCGTGCCCCAGCCCCGCGACGCCGCGTCCCCTATTGCCGGGCGCTCTAAGTTCGGGAACCGGTCAGGAGGCCTGGACGTCGAACCGCGCGGCCGGTGCGGCAAGGTGCACCGGCCCGCCGAAGACGCGGCTGGCATCGGCCTGTCTGGCCTGCAGCCAGCCCGGGTCGCCAGAGATGAAGTGGGTGAGCACGAGCTGGGCGACGTCGGCGGTGGCTGCGGCCTCACCGGCATCGGTGGCGCTGAGGTGACCGTGCGGTCCGTCGTCGGTGACCTCCAGAGTGGCTTCGGCGAGCAGCAGGTCGACGTCCCTGGCCAGCGGAATCAACGCATCGGTCCGGCCCGTGTCCCCGGTGTAGGCGAGCGTTCCCGCCGGGCCGTCCACCCGGACTCCACAGTTGGGAACGGCGTGCCGCAGGCCGTGCATGCTGATTTCGCAGTCACCTGCCTTGAACACCTCACCGGCGGTGTACTCCCGTACGTCGAAGGCGATGTCGAAAGCCTTGTCCAACATGGGAATGGTCGCTACCGGAAACAGTTTCGCAAGCTTGTCCAGAGTCGCCCGACCGCCGGTCGGCACGTACAGTGGAATCGGTGGACGCTCGATGTCATCATCGGCATCCGGTAGGTTCTCCAGGTGGTGTCCATACCGGGCGCGCCCGCTCAGAAGAGCCTTTCCAATGGGCAACAGATCATAGCAGTGATCCGAGTGAAAATGACTGATCACAACCGCGTCCAGCATCTTCGGATGGCCGATCGCACTGAGCGCCAGGGCAACTCCCGGACCGCAGTCCAGCAGTATTCTGGCACCTTCCGTGCTCACCATGTAGCCTGAACTGCTCTGACCGCCGGCTGGCATTCCAGAGCGACAGCCGAGGACCGTGAGATGCATTGGAGAGACATCCGATCTTTTGAAATGCCGAAATTAACGCCGCACTTTCTGAACGTAAAATTCACTCGTTCCAGCGATGGTGCTGGTCAATCATGGATTTGGCAACCAGCAGCTGCCACACGCACGATTGCGAGGACCAATCGCCGCGAGCTGAACCGGGTAGAAATCCCGGCTACGTCGTCGGGCCGGTCACAGCCCTGACCGGCGGTCGCCGATCCCGGCCGGGATCGGCTGGGATCGGGCGGGCTCGGCGGCACCACCCGGAGCTGATGTGGTGGTCAGACCGGTGGGAGCGGGCGGTACGCTTTTGCGAATTCGAACAGGACCCGCCGTCCGCTCGGTGAACGGACCGCAAAGCGACCACAAAAGTCATTGGAATAATCGCCGACGGCATGCGCGTCCACCTACGGTCGATTGCCATTTCGAATAGATCAATACAACCGGAAGACAAGTATTGACAATACTCGTACCATCGACAAAAAATTTCGGATGATGACGGTGTTCGCCAGGTCGACCTTCATGAGGCAGGGAGAGACCGCATGCTCGCCGGCACGTTGCACGAAGCACTTGACCAGATGGCCGCGTACCGCCCTGACACGCCCATCTCCTTCCCGTCCGAGCCGGCGACGATTTCGCTGCACGACCTCGCGGAGTCGTCGCGGTCGATGGCCCGCGCACTGACCGAAGACGGTGTCGGGCCCGGCAGTCGGGTCGGTATCTTCAGTCAGAACGCGCCCGAGTTCCTGCAGGCCCTGTTCGCCATCACCCGGACCGGTGCAGCCGCGTGCCCGTTGCCGCTACCCAACGCAGCCCGGGACCTGCGCGGGCACGCGAACCGGCTGGCACGGATCTCATCGGTCGCAGGGATGCGTCGCGTGGTGGTCTCGTCCCGGTTCCGGGCCCTGGCCGGTCGTTTCAGCGAGGCCATGGGCGAGACCACGTTCGTCTGCGCCGAGGAGCTGCGCTGTGGCGCGACCTCGCTGGGAAGGCTACCCACGGTGGCGCCGACGGACCTGGCGATCGTGCAGTTCACCTCCGGGAGCACGGCGGCGCCCAAGGGGGTGCAGCTCACCCACGGCAACGCGCTCGCGGGTATCGAGGCGATCAGCGAGGGCATCGAGCTCGGCCCGGGCGACAGCGGCGGTATCTGGTTGCCGCTCTTCCACGACATGGGACTCTTTGCCACCCTGTGCGCGATCATGCGCGGGATACCCATGACGGTGTGGTCGCCGACCTCGTTCGTGAAGGATCCGGCGCGGTGGCTGGACGAGTTCCTCGCCTGCGAAGCCACGATCTCCAGCGCCCCGAGCTTCGGCTACGACCAACTGACCGCGGCCGTGTCCGCGGATGACGCGGCCCGACTGAACATGCGGCGCTGGCGGATCGCCTTCAACGGTGCCGAACCGATCGCGGTCTCCTCGATCGAGCGTTTCCTTGAGCGCTTCGCACCGGCCGGCTTCGCGCCCGAAACAATGTTCCCGGTCTACGGTATGGCCGAGGCGACCCTGGCAGTCACGTTCCCCGCGCTCGGCCGGGCGCCGGTGTCGGTCTGGGTTGACCGCGACCGGCTGGCCAATGCGGCGTCGGCCCACGAGGTGGCACGTGGGCACTCCCAGGCCCGGGGCATCGTCGGCGTGGGCCAACCCGTACGGGGCGTGCAGGTGCGGATCGCCGACGCCGCGGGCACCGGTGTGTCCGCCGATGACCACCGGGTCGGCGAGATCGAGATCCGTGGGGACTCGGTGACGTCTGGTTATCTAGAGGGCCAAAGAGCGCGCGACGATCGTCAGATCGCGCGCCCGGAGGGCAGCGAGACCGACCCGTTCACATCCGACGGCTGGCTGCGCACCGGTGACCTGGGGTTCCGCCGAGGTGGGGAACTC
>NZ_CAUVXP010000210.1:7771-8513 GCF_963555955.1 Protofrankia sp. Cas3 | reverse complement strand
CCAGTCCACCCTGCACTTTGCAGCTCGGCTTGGCCTGAGCCAGGCGACGCTTTCAAGGATCGAGACCGGGAAGCGCAAGGTGACGTCCGAGGACGCCGAGCGGATCTGCCGTCTTCTGAACGCGGACCACAGCATGACGAAGGCGTTGGTCGCAGCTGCGAAACGTGAAAGCCGCCTCAGCAGCCAGCCGCCTCGACCCCTGCCCAGACCGACGTCACTCCTGGGCGATCGATGACGCTTGCCGGCGAGCGGATGCGCTGCGCGCTCAGCGGTGTTCGGGCCTGTTCGGGCGGCAAGCATGATCGGTACAGGATTCCCCGATGCGTAGCGGTCGGGTGCGGGTCGATCAGCCGGATGACGATCTCGTCGATGTCAACGGTGCCCGGCAACGTCTCACGACACATCCGAGCTCTGCTGGCCCCAGCTACAGCCACCCGACCTCCGGTAGCGAAGTGACGCCCAACCCCGCCTGGGGGCCCGGCCTGCTGCCCACCGATCGCTGAGGGACCACGGTTCTCACCGTAAATCACGTATCGAGCATGCTCGGACTCCCGTTCGGACCAAGATCGAGAGTCTGGCGAACGTAGGCGCCCGGCGAACTTCGGCACCACTTCGGCACGGCCTGCCGGAGTCCGCCGGTGCCGGTCGGATACGGCCGGACAGCCTGAGGGGGTTTCGTGAGGCCGAAACCCCTGGTGAGACAGGGGTTTCGGCTGGTGATCGGAGTGTGCCCCCAACGGGA
>NZ_CAUVXP010000210.1:0-7588 GCF_963555955.1 Protofrankia sp. Cas3 | reverse complement strand
TTCGAACCCGTGCTACCGCCTTGAAAGGGCGATGTCCTAGGCCGCTAGACGATGGGGGCGGGCGACGATGACCAGGCTTGATCTACAACTTACCCAGAACGTCTACCGTTGGGACCACTGCAAGCATAGAGGTGACGGGCCGCCGGCGACAAACGGGTTCCAGATCGCTTGGGCACCTCCCTCACGTGGCCCGGCGGCCCTCAGGTGTCGGCCAGCGCCGGCAGCGGGTTCGCCCAGCGGTAGCGGGAGAGGAAGAAGGCCCGTACCCGACGTCCGCCGATGGCCAGGTTGTGTGCGATCGGGACCGGTCCGGTCGGGTACGCCACGTCGAACGACAGCGTCACGTCGTCGGCGCGCTCCACGGGTGTGTTCGGATCGTAGACCCGGAGCGTGACCGCGGTTCGTCGCTGTTCGTAGGCGTATGCCAGGAGCTGATGGCTGGACCCAAGCTGGAACGGATCGTAGGAGCGCAGCGTGATGACACCGAGCGGGGCCAGGACGCCGCGGTCGAGGTCGAGCCGAACCCGCGGCCACTCGTTCACGACCGTGATGCGCCCGGAACCGCGCAGGGTCAGCGAGGACCGGGTCGTGTCCGCATCCGGAGTGGCCATGAGCTGGTAGTAGCGCGCGACGCCACGCGGGATGTCGAAGCTGTCGAACAGCCGGCGGACGATGTAGCGGTACAGCGGTGAGTCCGGCGCAGGTGGTTCCTTCAACACCGGTGGAGTCAGCTTCGCCTCGAAAAGATCACGCGTCGTGTAGATCATGCCACCGCACAAACCGCGACTGGCGTCACCGATCGGTACCGGCCCGACACCTGGAAGATTAATCTTCAGCACGGGCTGCCTTGGAAAATCGTTGGTGAAGGGCAGCCCGTTACTGCTCGGGCGGAACCCCTCCACCGCGGCATGGGCGTCGACCATCACGGTCTCCCTTCCCACAGAAACGTGTTGCCCTGGAATGATGCCCCCCAGGCTCCCATCCGCACATCCGGGTGCGGTGGCCGGCAGATCAGGTGGCAACTACCGGTGCCCATCATGACGTATAAATGCTGATATTGCAGCACATACTGCACCTCCTGTACCTCCAGCATTTTCGGCAAGTCATGTTTGGCGGTTGCGGGATGGGAGAGCAACCAGGGCATGACCGTCCGACGCATGGGTGACACGCACGGGCAGCCATTGGCGCCAACTGCCGCTGTCACCGCCGAACAGCCGCCCGCGCGCATGACCTGGGGTGAATTCTGATGATAACAAGCCTCCCGATTGCCGCGTCGCTGGACATTCCCCTGGCCATGCCTGTGGACGTTCCACTGGACGTTCCATGTGACGTTCCACTGGACGTCCCGGGGCGGACAATCGGTACGGTCACCGGCCGGACGCCGATGGGAAGGCCGTACCCTCCCGCGAGGGTAGGTGGGGCATTCGCAGCGCTTATCGCGTCCGGACGGCTTGATCTTCCACTGCCCGCGGCGGGGGCCACCGCTGCGCGTTGGCGTGCGCTCGCCGATCTCGCCGCCTTCGACGTCACGCTGGCTCGACTCGCACAGGCCCACACCAGCGCAGCGGCGATCCTGATTGATTCGGCTGGGCCGACGCCCGAACATGATCAACGGTGGGGCCTGTGGGCGACGGAGGAGCCGATCGGTTCGCTGGTCGCCCGTCGAGGTCGTGGCGGCTGGACAGTACATGGCGTCAGGTCATCCTGCCCGGGTGCGCGCGTGCTCACCCACGCGCTGGTCGCGGCCAGAGTCATCACGGACGGCGGCGAAGAGACGCGCGAAGGCACGATCGGGCTGTTCGCCGTCCGGCTCAATGAGCGCAACGTTGCCGTGGCAACAGCGGGATCAGACGGATCAGACGGATCAGACGGATCGGCGTCCCAGGCGATGACCGGCGCGGACACCGCGACCGTCCTGTTCGACGGGGCACCCGCCATCCCGGTGGGTGAGCCTGGCTGGTCGACCGGGTCGACCGGCGGGTCCGATCCGGACGCGGCATACCTCGACCAGCCGATCTTCTGGCATACCAGAGTGGATATCGCGGCATGTTGGTTCGGCGGCGCGACAGGTGTCGCCCGAACGCTGTTCGCCGCCGGCCACACCGATCACGAAGGAGAGGCGGGTCATCTCGCCGGCCACAGTGGCCGAACCGGCCGGCGCCTCGACATCCACGCGCTGGAACACCTGGGTCGCGTGGATGCGGTCCTGATGGCGATGCGCTGCGTCCTGGAGACAGCAGCCCGCGACATGGACGCCGATCCCGATGATGTCGGTGGGTCCGCACGCAGGCGCGCGCTACGGGTGCGAGCGAACATCGAGGCAGGCGCGACCGAGGTCCTCGACCGGGTGGGGCGCGCGCTCGGCCCCGGCCCGTTGTGCGCCGATCGCGGGTACGCCCGGCGCGTCGCCGATCTCAGTGCGTATCTGCGTCAGAACCGGGTGGAACGCGACCTCACCGACCTCGCCGCCGTCGTCCTGGCGGATCTGGATCCGCTCTGGTGGTGACAGACAGGTGACCGGCCCCGCCGGAGTGGGTATGCCAGTCGGTATGAAGCACCGTCCCGAAGGCGTCCCGGCGGCCCAACTGTCGGACGAGGATCTCGTCCGCGAGGTGGACCAGCTGCACGCGACCCGCCACGATGCATTCCTGCACGGCACCAGGGATGCGTTCGACACACACACCGCGCGGATGCTGAGCCTCGAGTACGAGTATCTGCGCCGGTTCGCGGCGATCATCGGACCGGACCCGCTGCGGACGCGTGCCGGTAGCCGCCAAGCCGCCGCAGCGGGCCGCGTCAGCTCCTGAGGGCCACCACCTCGGGACCGCGGTCAGCGCATGACAGCTGTCAGCTCGTGATGTCCCGGGTTCCGAAGACAATCCGGGCAAGGATGACCATCGCCGCGCCGTAGCAGCCCTCGAGGGCCAGCCCACGTCTGATGTTCACCCAGCTCACCGGCTCGCGGAACAGGTCGATGAACCCCATCCAGTAGTGGGTCGGCAGGTACGGCTGGATGGCTGCGGCGGCCGGGAGCTGGTCGAGCACTCCCGCGGTGACCAGGACGCCGAGTGCGCCGAGCGTGGCCGCGAGCGGCGTCGAGGTGACCACCGACAGGAACAGTCCCACGCCGGCGATGCCGAGCATGGATGCGGCCACGAACAGCGCTGACAGCGCGATCCGGATGGCCGCCTCCGACAGGGAAAGGGGCGGGCCGGCGCCGGACAGCGGCTTGATGGGCGCCAACCCGAACAACCCCCAGCCGACCGCGAAGGCGGTCGTGGTCACCGCGGTCACTGCGATCACGAGATAGACGATGATCCCGACCAGTTTCGCGGCCAACAACCGGCCCCGGCCGACCGGACGGATAAGCAGGTAGCGCAGTGTGCCCGCAGCGGCCTCACCCGCGATCGCCTCACCTGCCAGCAGCAGGACCGCAACCGGTAGGAACAGCGGTAGGACGAGGGCGAGGGCTGCAATCGGGAGCCACGTTCCGTTATGTATGACCTCCGTGAGGAAGGCTGGGCTCCCTGCCCCCGACCCGACTCCGCTGACCTTCAAAAAGAGCGCGACGATCACTGGAAGCGTCGCGAGCATCAGCACCGACACCCAGGTCCGTCGCCGCATGAGCAAGATCTGGATCTCAACACGGATCATCGGTCATCCAGGACGGATTGCAGGGCACCGTCGTGATCGTTGCCGGTCAGCTCCAGGAACACATCCTCGAGTGATCGTCGTTCCACCACCAGTTCGGAGACGCGCACGCCGGCCGAGACCAGCGCGGCGTTGAGCGCCATCGGGTTCTGCGTCCGGGCGACCAGGGACTGCCCGTCGCGGCCTTCGAGCACCCGTTCGAGCAGGTGCGCCGCGAGGTCGGAGTCCGGGGTGCGCAGGGTGACCCGACCGGTCGGCCCGCACAGCGCATCAAGGGAGTCGTGGGCGACCAGTTGGCCGTCACAGATGATCGCTGTCTCGGTGCAGAGCATTTCGACCTCCGAGAGCAGGTGCGACGACAGGAAGACGGTCGTTCCCTCGGCGTTCAGCTCGAGCAGCAGGTCGCGGATCTCCCGGATGCTCTGCGGATCAAGCCCGTTCGTCGGCTCGTCCAGGATCAGCAGACGAGGCCGGCGCAACAGGGCCGCGGCGAGACCGAGGCGCTGCTTCATCCCGAGCGAGAATCTGCTGATCGGTCGGTCGTCGATGTCGCCGAGCCCGACCCTGTCCAGGGCGTCCTCGATCCGTCGTCGGCGGGAACGCCGAGCACCGCCCCGGCCGGCGGCGTCGAGCGCGGTCAGCTCGACCCGGGCGGACAGAAAGGTGTGGAACGCGGGCGCCTCGACGAGAGCGCCGATCTTGGGTAGTACCTGCCGGGAATGACGCGGCATGCTCCGGCCGAGAATCTTGACGGTGCCGGCGCTCGGACGCACCAGGCCTAGCAGCATCCGGACGGTCGTGGACTTACCCGATCCGTTCGGGCCGAGGAAACCGAACCGGTCACCGGTCGCCACCTGGAGGTCGAGGCAGTCCACCACGGTCCGGTGCCGGTAGCGTTTGGTCAGGCCGTCCGCGTGGATCGCGAACGTCATCCCGGTTCTCGCGTGATGTCGGCAGGCTCGAGCTGTCGGATGATGGCGCTTTGTCGAACGATGGTGACAGCGCCGGGCACGGGGCAACCACGCGTCGCGATCGGCGGGTCGACCGGACCAACCGCCAGCGCGTCCAGCGGACGCCGGCCCGACGCGTGGCGGCAGGATGATCGGGAGGTAGGCACTGTGCCTACCAGTAAAGCGGGGTCGTCCCATGCCATCGACAGTCGGGTCGGACGCGGCCCGCGTGTCGCGCCAGACCGACCGAGGCATGCTGGACGGAACCGCATACATGCCCTGCGGTCGCCAGGTCATTCACCTGTCGCCCGCCGCATCGCGCAGCTGTCGCATCGCGCATCTGTCTCATCCTGGCATCGTGGCAGGTCGGTTCGACAGGTACGATCAGGGTCCGCGGGCCGTTAGCTCAATAGGTAGAGCAGCAGACTTTTAATCTGCGGGTTCAGGGTTCGAGCCCCTGGCGGCCCACCCCGTCCCACCAGCGTGTATCACCCTAAGTGATGCCCTTTTCTCGATCTTGACAGCAACCGTGACAGCAACGTCCCCGGTCATGCTGCGCTTCCCTGGTCGTTCTGATCCTCTGGCCCGCTGTCGGTGTCGGTCGTTTCAGCGTCGCCGGTCGGTGCGTCGGGGTCCTCGCCGAGGAGCGAGCCGATCTTATCGGTGGCGTCGCGGGAGGCCGCGGGCATGACGTGGCTGTAGACGTTCATCGTGACGGCGATCGCGGAATGTCCAAGTAGTTCCATGACGACCCGCGCCGGCACGCCCTGGGCGAGCAGGAGCGACGCACAGGTATGACGAAGATCGTGAAGGCGGACCCTGCGGACACCAGCCTTGGCACACAGGACGTAGAAGTGGCGGTTGAGGTTCCGCGGCTCGATCGGGGTCCCGATCGTCGTGGTGAACACCAGCCCGGTTTCCTGCCAGCGCTCCCCCGCCTGGGCACGTTCGGTGTTCTGCCGCCGGCAGTGGGCGCGCAGCGCGTCCACGCAGATAGTCGGGAGCGGGATCGTCCGGCGGGACTTCGCGGTTTTCGGCGCGAACAGGACGAGCTGCCCGTCGGAACGGTGCAGCGTCTGGCGGACGGTGAGGGTACGGCCGACCAGGTCGACGTCTGCCCAGGACAGGCCGAGTGCCTCGCTGCGGCGCAGGCCGAGCGCGACGGCGACCGCGTAGAGCGGGTAGAACCGGTGTCCTTTGGCCGCCGCCAGCAGCGCCCGTGCCTCCACCGCCGTCAGGGGATTGATCTCATCCCGGCGCACCGGCCCGGGTTGCACGAGCTTCGCGACGTTACGCGAGAGCAGTTCTTCCCGGACGGCGTGTTGCAGCGCGGCGCGCAGAATCGCATGCAGGTACTGGACGGTGCGGGCGCTGAGTCCTTCTTCGCGTTTCGCGACGAGGAATGTTCGGACGTCGCCGGGCCGCAGCGTCCCGAGCCGCTTTCTCCCGAGCCCGGGAATCAGATGATTGCGGACGTTGATCGAGTAACTGTGGTAGGTCGTCGGCCGGAGGCGGTGCCGAACGACGTCGGTCAGCCAGGCTTCGAGGTACTCGCCGACGCGCCGGGTGTCTTCGGAGGCTGCCAGCCCCTTCTGCGTCTTGGAGATCAGCTCGGCGAGTTTCGCCGCAACCTCCTTGCGGGTGGCGCCGTAGGCGCTCTTGCGCACGCGCCGGCCGTCCGGTGTCAGGACGTGCACCGAGCCGACCCACCGGCCGTCCTTGCGCTGATAGATCGAGCCTTCACCGTTCCCGCGCTTGGCCATCAGGCCACCGCCTGCGGGTTGCGATCAGCGCAAGCAAAGTCAAACATGATAGAAGATCACTCCTTGCCGAAAGATGCGAAGAGGGAGGGGAAACCCCGGGGATCTGGCGTCCGACGGTCGGGACCGTTCCGGTCCTCTGGGCGCGGAAGGGCCTGCCGGGAAACCGGCCGCGTCCAGGGCGCTACGCGTCACTTCGTAATCGGCTTCGTCGACCCTGGACCCGTCCGGCCCCCCGGCAGATCAGGCGCCTACCAGAGGAACGGAAAAGAAATGGGGTAGAAGCGAAGAGCCGCGCGGGTCAGCGCATCGCCGGAATGGCCGGCGGGTGGCCGATTCCCACTGGCAGCAGCGCCGGTGAATCGGGGATCGCCCGGAAGATCAGAGTGATGTCGACGTCTCCCAGGGCTTCGGTGAACACCGCGTCCACCGGCACCGTGGCGAGCGCCGAAGTCAGGTCGAACGGGTCGGCACCCGGTCGGACGGTCACCTCATAGTCGCCGGCGTGGGACTGCCGAACGGTCACGAACCGCGGTTGGCCGGATGGGGTGCGCCACGGGCCATGGTCAGGCGGAATGATGGGCATTGGGTCGGCTCTCCTTGTGTCAGAAGGGTTCCGATCAAGGTCCCGGTGTGGTGTTCCCGCACCCGCCGGGGCCGCTTACTGATCGTTCAGCTTTGAGGGCCTGCGACGTGTCCCCGGTGGACCGCGAGCCAACAGGCCGATCAGGGCGAGTTGCCGAACACCAGCCGTTCCCCGGCCCCGCGCGAGCGTGGTCATGCTGCCGCCCCACTGTCGGACAGCCCACGGAGCCGATCGACATAGGCGACAAGCACGACCCGCGGGATCCGCCGTGCCCGCCCGATCCGGACGGATTCGATCTGACCGGCATTCAGCAGCTCGTAGACCGTCGTGCGGCTCACGCCGAGCAGCTCAGCGGCTTCCGTCGGGGTGAGAAGGAGCTTGTGCACGGTTCCTCCGGTCGTCGGGTCAGGCCGCACGGGGCATGCCGGGATTGGTTGCCGAAACCGGGTGAGGATCCCCACGAGCGGCACGGGCCGCGTCGAGTTGGGCGCGCCAACGGTGCCGATCGGCGACCGCGCGCAACAGCAGATGTTCCCGGCGGGGCGTCGCCGGATCACCCGGGCGGAGGAGCTGCCAGACCACCCGGTCGGAGTTGCCGCCTTGGCCGCCATCGCCGGTGTCCCCATTGCCGGTTTCGGTGT
>NZ_CAUVXP010000209.1:0-8348 GCF_963555955.1 Protofrankia sp. Cas3 | reverse complement strand
ATCGGGCGAACAGTGCCCGCCAGGCTCACCGCGATGACGTTGAGTAACCGAAGGACCAGAAGGAACAGACAGCCTCGCGACTACGGATAGTAACTTTCCGCAGCTCCAGTCCGAGGTGGATTGTCCTGAATCCTCATGGCGCCACTGATCGACATCCAATAATTTTGCTACTCAGTGTAATTAATTTGCGCGCCACCGCATCTCATGCTTTCATCGATCTAGTCTTATCTGATGATTTAGACAACTTATCAGGATATATCGTTTATATTCCACGTTGAGCGCGAAGGGGTACGGTGCTCTCCGACGTTCGCGATACCGATCTTGAAGGCTTCCTCGCTCGCCTCCTTGCCGTTGAGCCATCGGCCGTCACCGCTTCCGCCGACCTTCGCAACGACCTTCATCTGGACTCGCTCCAACAACTGGAACTCCTGGTCTGGCTCGCGGCGCGGGGCGTGGACATCGACGCGACCCCCGCGGGTCAGATCGTGACTGTCGCGGACGCGTGCATGCTCCTCGACACCGCTCGTGGCAGCGCCGGTGACGGGCACCCGGTCGTCGGCCGTCGGCGGGACGTGCCGCCCGGCCCCGTGACTCGAGCCGGAGTAAGGTCACCCAGGCTGCACAACGGCCGGTTTGCGTTGCGGCCGGTGACCCCGGAGTACCTGCCGTTCCTGTACGAGCTGGCGATCTCGGAGGAGATCGGTTTCCGCTGGCGTTTCCGCGGCGCCGTACCGAACCAGGAGACGTTCCAGGCGGGGCTGTGGCAGGGGGTGCTCGCCCAGTTCGTGGTGGTGCTCCCCGCAACGGGAGAACCGATCGGTCTTGTCGTCGCCTACAACGCGGACACCACCCGCGGCATCGCCTACCTGGCCGCGGTGTTCACTCCGGACTACCTGCTCACCGGGCTGCCCGCCAGCGCGGTCGAGCTGTTCGTCCGATATCTGTTCCAGGTCTGGAACCTGCGCAAGCTGTACATGGAGGTGCCGGAATTCAACTATGAACTGATCGCCAGTGGCGAGGGTCGCCGGTTCGATATCGAAGGTCGACTGCGGGACTTCAACTACTACGACGGCCGGTTCTGGGACGAGTACCTGCTCGCGCTCTGCCGCCACCACGTCGGACTCCCCCCGGTCCCGTCGACCTCCCACCCGGTCCCCGTACCGGGTGCACCATCGCTGTCCGGGATACCGGACTTTCCCACCGGGGCAGGGACATGACGGCCTTCCTGCTGGACGCCTTCGAGCGAGCGGCCGGACGCGGCGGATCACTCACCCTGACCAGTGCGGGCGGGGACGAGACCATCTCGTGGGCACAGGTCCACGCCGAGGCGATCGGCCTCGCCGGATTCCTCCAGACGGCCGGCATCGGCCGGGGCACCGCGGTGGGACTCCTCGGCACCACCAGCCGCACACTGGTCACCGCGATCCGCGCGGTCTGGCTGGCCGGAGCGAGCGTCACCGTCGTGACGCCCCCGACCAACGGCGATCCGACACTGGTCGCTGATGCATGCCACAGCGCCGTCCGCAGCGCCGACCTCGACGTGCTGCTGCTCTGCCCACCGTTCGACCCCTTCGCCACAGGCCTCACCGCCAGCCCCGCGGTGCGTGGGTGCCGGGTCGTCGCCGTCGACGACCGGATGAGGCAGGCCGTCGCCGGCACGCCCTACACCCGGCCCGAGCTGACCGACGACGACACCGCGCTACGGCAGTTCACCAGCGGATCGACCGGCGAACCCAAAGCGGTCCGCATCACCCACGGCAACCTCGCGGCGAACCTCAGCGGAATCATGGACGTGACCCGGCACGAAGAGGTACCCGACTGCCTGGTCTCATGGCTGCCGCTGTTCCACGACATGGGGCTGATCGGCTTCCTGGCCCTACCGATGTCCTGCGGGGCCTGCCGTCTGGTCCTGTCCACTCCGGAGGAGTTCCTGGCCCGCCCGACATCCTGGCTGGCGAACGTCTCCCGCTACCGCGGCACCGCGATCGGCGCGCCGGCCTTCGCCTACGGCCTTGCCGCACGCCTGCTGCAGCCAGGTGCAGACCTGGATCTGTCCCACGTCCGGTTCGCGCTCTGCGGCGCCGAACCCATCGACCCCGACATCATCGGATCCTTCACCGCCCGGGCCGCACAGCACGGCTTCAACCCGGCGGCAATGGTGTGCGCATTCGGGATGGCCGAAGCGACACTCGCCGTATCCCTCGTCCCGCCCGGCCGTGGCATGCACATCGACGAGGTCGACACAGCGATCCTGCAGACCGAAAAGCGAGCAGTGCCGGCCTCACCGGGCGCCGCGACGACCAGGCACCCACGGCTCGGCCAACCGCTGCCCGGCATCGACGTCCGAGTCGTCGACCCCGACACCGGCGTTGTTCGCGACGACCGCGACATCGGCGAGATCCAACTGAGAGGAACATCGGTCAGCCCGGGCTATGTCCACACCACCGGCCCGGACGGGCTCCTGACAGACGGCTGGCTCTCAACCGGCGACCTGGGCTACCTCACCGACGGCGAAATCATCGTCTGTGGACGTCGCAAGGAAATCCTCATCGTCGGTGGCCGCAATATCACTCCACATGATGTGGAACGAGCCGCGGCCCAGGCCGAGGGCGTGCGAGCCGGACGCGTCGCGGCGTTCCGCGGACCCGACCGGCCCGGCGCCGACACCCTCGTGGTCGCCGTCGAGGCACGCACACCGGACACGGACGCCTTACGCGACGCGGTGATCACCGCTGTCGTCACTCAGGTAGGCCTACGCCCGCACGCTGTCATCATCCTCGATCCCGGAGCCCTCCCGAAGACCACATCAGGAAAGATCCGCCGAACCGAACTCCGACAGCGCTATCTCGCCGGTGAATTCGCCGGTGACATGGCCCCGTATGAGGCCGCTGGCATCCCTGCCGGAGCACGACCGTGACCGCCCCACCCCAGCTGCCTACCCAACCCACCGAGGCCCTCACCCGGGCCGTGTCCACCTTCCTCGCGGCGTGGACGACCCGGGACCCCGCACAGCGCCTGAACCAACTGAGCGCAACCTGCACCGGGGACGTCCTCTACCGTGACCCGGCCGTCCGCACCGAGGGAATCGACGCACTCGCGGACCACATCAGCACATTCACGGCTCAGTTCGCCGGTCATCGCATCGTCCTGACCAGCGACGTCGACACCCACCACGATGTCGCCCGGTTCGGCTGGACCGCCTACCACCCCACCGGACAGCCAGCCCTGACCGGCACCAACACCGTGGAACTCACCGATACCGGTCTCCTGCACCGCGTCATCGCCTTCTTCGGACCGCTGCCCCCACGCACCTACACCTTCAACGCCTCCAACGCGAGCCGCGCCGGACCTGGAAACCAGCAGTGAACTGGCGGAGGGCAACGGGTCCCGTCCTTACCGTGGGCACCCTGCTGTTCTTTCTCCCCGCCTGCGCCGGCAACCAGCATGACCGGGATAATCCGGTTGGAAATGTGGCGCCGACATCACCTCAACTTGCATCGGAGGGGCCGTCGAGCATCTTTCACTCGGAGGGTTATACATTCACCATGCCGGGCGAGTGGTTCATCTGGAAATCCGAAAATCGGACGGTCGAGGCCGACAGTGAAATCGCCGCACACCCATCGGCCTTCACCATCGTCCGGCAGGTCGCCCCCGAATCCCCCGCTCCAGGGCAGCCGGGCGGGCAGGTCAGCTTTGTCGTCGATCACCTACCCGTCGAGGCAGCAGGTCGGGTCATGGACAACCTCCAGCACACACCCGACGCCCGTGTCGTGGTCGTCAACGGTCGCAACATTGTTGTCGCCGCGAACCAACCGCAGCTTCTCGTCTCATTCTCCGTCGGTCCCGACCTGATTCAGCTTGCCGGAAATCTTCCGGAGAGAACCCTAGTCCAAGTCGCTTCCACCGTCCGGCCGGAACAGCGATAAGCGGCGCGAGCCATCGCCGCTTCAAGAAAAACGGGAGTGTACGTGAAGCCGAACCAATGGATTACGCGGGCGGTAGCCGGCCTGGTCGCCGGGGCCGGAATGGCGGCCGCAAGCGTCGCCGGCGCCAGCCCGGCAGCCGCCGACCACACCGGAACCGGCGAGGACTGGGGTCAGTACTGGAACGTCGTCGGCAACTGCAATCATTGCGTCACTTCCGGCTCGCAGGTCTGGGCCGTCCAGAACAATCTTGCAATCGGAGGAGTGCTACCCAGCAGCGGCATCGACGGCCAGTACGGCCCCCAGACCGAACAGGCGATCCGCAACTGGCAGAAAGCAAACGGACTCACTGTCGACGGCGTAGCCGGTTGGGAAGTCTACCACTCGATGTTCAGCGGAAACGACTCCAGGTCGCGTTCCAGCGGCGAACCCATCTACTACTCACGCCTGTACTACGTCGGCAGCTACAATGCGGGATTCGGCGGTGAGTGGCGCTATCGCCAGGTCGGCAAGACCGACATCGAGCATGACTATGCCTTCGTTGACTATCACAGTACCGGCTGGCTGATCCGAGGTGCGAACGGGTCTTACAAAGCGGTCGGCCAGCAATACTAGCCGTTCCGCCGCGTCGGCAGTTTTTCCGTGGTCTATTTTCCGCATACTTGCCGCCGACCCGGTCGGGTGTGGCGAGAAGTCCGCGAACGAAGGACATGCCATGACCCGATTCCGCCGGCTCGCAATTATTGGCACGGCGCTCGCCGCTGTCGGCGGTTGCGCGGCCATCTCCCTCGTCGCTCCGGTTTCGGCCGCATCACAGATCGGGCCGCGCCCAAACCCCGTCGCTGAAAGCGTGCCAGTCCCAACAGGTGACGTGGCGGCCCTTGCGGTCGGTACGGCGGACGGTGTGGACATCCTCGTACCAGCCGATCCCGCAACAGGCGGTTGGCGCGTGCTGACGAGCCTGTACGTCCAGGGATGGGACACACCGCAGTGGACGGAGTTCCACTGTCTCACCGGCGATGGCCGGTACATGGCGGTCACCTTCGCACCAGTCGCTGTCGTCAACGACGAGAAGCTGCGTAATCTGGGAGCGTTTGCCGCCATCGTCGATTTACATGACGGATCGCGGTGGATCGCGCCCCAGCGTGTCGCAATAAAATACCATACGCCCGGGTGCGGTACCGGCACCGAAGTGGTGTTCAGCCGAAACACCGGTACCGACGGTGAAACGACCGAGCTGATACGGGTCGATGCCGCCCGGAGACAGATCCAGGATATTCGCAGTGTCCATGGGCAGATAGCGTCCGCTGTGCCCACTGGGCAAGATATTACAGCCGCATTGGGAAGATCACTCATCACCGTCGATGCGGCTGGCGGAACCAAAGAACTGGCGACGGCTCCCGGCCCTGTCTATCATCTCCGTCCAACCGGTCGAGACGGTGTCGACTTTCTCACCGTCGCGGGACCTTCTACAGCCAAGGCCTTCACCCGCCACGCCGACGGAAGAGTGACCGAACTGGCCGAGGGGCCGTTACAGAACATGTCCCTTCGGCAGGGGCGGGGGGGAGCCAACCATCTGGTCGGCGCACCGACCAGGGTGGCCGCTGGACCCGACACGATCGATGTCGTGACCACACCGGCCCAGCCAGTCGACCTCTCACTGGACGGCGGCCTGGTCATCGAGCGACAGGCGGTACCGGGCATCACAGCTCCAACGGGTACGGACGACGGGATTGCGATCACGCAACGACGGCGGACGCAGTCTCAAGGAACGGTCGCCCATGTAACGCCCTCCGCCACCAGGACGCCACCGGTTCAGAGCGAGCCGGCAAGGACGGGCACTGTGGTTCCCGCATCCATGAACATGACCGGGGCGCCGGTGATAGTTCCGGCGGCGTCGATCGCGTCCGGCGCAGGGTCACCATGCCCGATCGCACCCCTCGACCCGAACACGCAGATCATCCAGCCTTCGCCCAAGCAGGTCGAATGGGCGGCCGGTCGTGCCGTCCGCAAGGAGTTGACCAACACCAGACCGGCCAACTGGCAGAAACACGGGTTGTCCCAGTACACCCCACAATCAATGATCACAGTCCCGGCGCTAGCCGGTGCCGACCCGGGCAAACACATTCCCGTGCAGATCCTGGAAGGTGTACTCGCTCAGGAGACGAACTTCAGTCAAGCAAGCTGGCACGCGCTGCCCGGTGTCGCCGGTGATCCGATCATCGCGAACTACTACGGGACGACCTACGGCTCCGACGGCCTGATAGCCGGAGCGGACCCGGCCAAGGCGGACTGCGGGTACGGGATCGCCCAGATAACTCAGCACATGAAGACCGGCGACAGCTACTGGACGGATATGCAGAAGCGCGCGATCGCGACCGATTACGAGGTGAACATGGTTGCCGCGGTCAGGATCCTGACCGAGACCTGGAACCAGCTTCAAAGCCTTGGACTCGTCGCGAACAACGCGGACCCGACCAAGATCGAAAACTGGTATCTCGCGCTGTGGGGGTACAACACCGGCGTATACAGTCCCGGGACGGGGAACCCCTCCTGGGGGCTCGGCTGGACGAACAATCCCGCACAGAACGACTACGATCCCAGCCGGCATGCCTTTCTCAGTGACTATGACGACGCGGCTCACCCCGGCCGGTGGCCATATCAGGAGAAGGTGCTGGGCTGGGCACAGCACGCCCAACTCGACCTCGTCAACGGCGGCCCAAAATACACCGGCTCTGCGGCGCTCTCGCTGCCGACCGACTACTTCCTGTTCTGCGATACCTCCAACACCTGCGATCGGAACAGTACCTCGACCGGCTACTGTCTGAACACGGACCGGAAATACTGCTGGTGGCACAAGGCGGTCTCCTGGGGACGGGTAGGTGATCTGAACGACGAAAACCCGTCTGCTTACAGCGCCGGGGCATCAGAACCCACGGTGGCCAACCCGTACCCGCCGTCCTGTTCGGCTGCTGACTCGCCGGTTGTCCAGACGCCTGGGACAAGCGCCTTACCCCTGGGCGCAGTCATCGTCGATGATTTGCCGGACTCATCGACCAACATCGCCGGCTGCGGGACGGTCACATCGTCGGGCAGCTTCGGTCTGTCCTTCGGTAGAGACAGCGCGGGACGCCCCGTCAGCGCCATCGACACCCACCAGGCCGGCATCGGGTATCTCGGGCACTCCTATTTCGCCCATACCGTGGCTGACAGCCGAGGTTCCTTCATCCGTGTCACCGGCAGATGGACACCACCAGCCGGCCAAACAGGTTGGCGTCGTATCTGGATTCACATTCCGAACAACGGTGCCGACACCGCGCAAGCCGACTATCGAATCTACACGGGCACGAAGACATACCACCGGGTCGTCAACCAGCGATGGAACAAGAACACCTGGTTCGACCTCGGTTCCTTCCAGCTGAGCGCAGGCGCATACGTGTCCCTGTCCAACGTCACCACGAACGACTGGGATGGACACGCCGTCGACATCTCATGGGATGCCGTCGCGTTCACACCGTCATCCAGACCGGCGGTCAGCTATGTGGCTTTTGGTGACTCCTATCAGGCAGGGGAAGGCGTCGAGCCCTACTATTCGAACTCCGATCAGGGCGCGAAAGGAGGCCTGCACATCGCCTGCCACCGTAGCCCGCAGGCATACCCGAACCTCGTTTTCAACGATCTGGTGGCATTACATCCGGGCAACGACGAGTTCCACTTCGCCGCATGCAGTGGCGCAGTGGTCGCAAACGTCAACGGTAGTGTGGCCCATTTCAGCGAGGTGCCACAGCTCGACACCGGTTGGCTCGACGAGAACACAACGCACGTCACCATCGGGATCGGTGGAAACGACGCCCGCTTCGCCAGCATCCTCCAGGCTTGCATGATCTCGCTTCACGACTGTATGAACTCCGACTTTCACCTCACCACGGATGCCGGGGTTGATCCCGCACCGTTGGTTCAATATGAACCGACGGTCATCGACGGACTCCGGGTGCCGTTGACATCGCTCTACCAGAAGATCCGCCAGCTCGCACCCAACGCACAGATCATCGCGGTCGGTTATCCCCACGTTGTCACGACTGGCGACCTACGCTCATTCGACGTTGCCTGCTCGCTCATTTTTCCCGAGACCGCGGACTGGTTCGCTCAGATGGCGGACCGGCTGAACCAGACGATCGCCGAGGCGGCCGCCTTCGCTGGAGGCAACATCGCGGTGGTCAATCCAACCGCCAGCTTCGCAGGCCCTCCCCACCATGAGGCATGCACTCCAGCCACGAGCGACGAATGGATCAATGCGGTGGTGGCGCACAGCAGCTCTGGCAGCGGTTCCAACACTCCTGGTAGCGGAAGCTTCCATCCCGACGCAGCCGGCCATGGTGCAGTCGCGTCGCTCATAGGCCCAACGCTACAGTGATCTTGTGTCGG
>NZ_CAUVXP010000208.1:0-8386 GCF_963555955.1 Protofrankia sp. Cas3 | reverse complement strand
CCACCGCAACCGTAGTTTATCCGTTGTTATCAGCGTGGGTTGCGGGAGCCCTCAATGATCCTGGCGGGCATGGGTGAGCACAACGTGGCCGGTCGACCGCCGCCCGCGCGAGACCGGCCCCATGCATCCGCGACTCCCCAGTTCGCCAGCATGCTCCGGGCGCTCTAATCGGCCGGCTAGTGGGGTGGCCACATGACGTCACCGGGTGGATCCTGTCGCCTCCTGTCGGTGGGGCCGACCCCGGCGGCGGCGTTCGCCGCAGAGCCGGACCGCGCGACGATCCCCCGCAGGATGGTGTCGACCACGCCCACGATCCGCGAACCGCTGACGTCGCTCGAGCGTCCGGTGTACTGCCAGTACGCGACAGAACCAATCAACACATCAGTGATCAATTCGACGTCGATGTCTGGACACAGCTCTCCCGAGGCGATGCCGCCACGCAGAACAGTGGCGACCCGCTCCCGGGCCGGAGCCATGACCCGCTCACGGTAGGTCTCGAAGAGGTCGGGGTGCGCCTCCTTCTCCGCCAGCAGCCTGGGCATGATGCGCCCGGACAGCGTCTGGATGTTGTGCCTGCGCACGGTGTTCAGCCAGGCGACGAGATCGTCACGTATCGATCCGGTCTCGACTCCCCCCGACACGTTGGCCAGCGTTGCCAGCGCGTCCGAGACCAGCACATCCTTACTCGGCCATCGTCGGTAGACGGTGGCCTTGCCGACACCGGCCCGCGCCGCGACGGCCTCCATCGACAGCCCGGTGAAACCGCTGTCGGCGAGCGCCTGTAAAGTCGCGTCGATAATCGCCTCATCACAGCGGGTGTCCCGTGGGCGCCCCGGCGGGCGGAACGTCGGACCGGTTCCCGTTGACCGCGCTGATCCGGGCGGCCTTCCGGCCGACATCGTCACCGCGCGTACCGTGCTGGCGAGCCGCCCCGGGGATGCCCGGAATCCCTGCGACGCATCGCGCCTCGCGTTGCACCTCGCGTTGCACCTTGCGTTGCGCCTCGCATCGCCTGTCGCGTCGCCCGGACCCGCCTGCGTCCAGCCCCGCCGTACCCACAATGGCTCATCGAATCCGCCGTCCGCCGTGTTGACCCGACCATCAGGGCGTGCCTCGATAATTCAAGATCGAAGCCTACGGTGGTGTGCGTCCGGACGCATCCGTTTGACAGGCAGCCACCGGGATGGATCGACTTCGCGCGCCCGCCGCGGTCAGTGATCAGGTCGGCGATCAGGTCGGCGATCAGGTCAGCGATCAGATCGGCGACCAGATCAGCAGGAAGCGGTCGGAACCGCGCAGAGCGTGCGTCCGCCGACGGTGGCAGCATGGTAGGTACGCCGGGACGCGCCAGCGCCTGGACGGACTCACAGGAGATCGGATGGAAACCTCAGCAGGAGTGTGTTCCCAGGTCACCTCGGTGGCTGTGGAGGCGGCAACGCTGTACGGCGCGCCGACCGCCTCAGCCGCATCGAACGCGGCCGGGGCTGCGGCCCCACCCGGCGCGCCGGGTGGCAGCTGGCCACGACGGGGCAGGACCACCGTCCGGGACGTGCAGGCGGCGAAGAACCGCGGGGAGAAATGGGCGATGCTCACCGCCTATGACGCGAGCACCGCTCGGATCTTCGACGACGTGGGCGTGCCCGTGCTGCTCGTCGGTGACTCGGCCGCCAACGTCATCTACGGCTACGACACCACCGTTCCGGTCACCGTGGAGGAGATGCTGCCGCTGGTGCGGGCGGTCACGCGCGGGAGCACCCACGCGATGGTCGTCGCGGACCTGCCGTTCGGGTCCTACCAGGGATCGGTGGAGCAGGCGCTGGCCACCGCGGCGCGCTTCCTGAAGGACGGCGGCGCCCAGGCGATCAAGCTGGAGGGTGGCGCGCGGGTGGTGCCGCAGGTCGCCGCGTTGGTTGCGGCCGGCATCCCGGTCATGGCACACCTCGGGCTGACACCGCAGAGCGTGAACGTCTTCGGTGGCTACCGGGTACAGGGACGTGGCGACGCCGGCGACGCGTTGCTCGCCGACGCGCTCGCGCTGGAAGCTGCCGGCGCGTTCGCCATCGTGCTGGAGGTCGTCCCCTCGGATCTCGCCTGCCGGATGAGCAAGGAACTCACCGTCCCAACCATCGGCATCGGCGCGGGCGCCGACTGCGACGCGCAGGTTCTGGTCTGGCAGGACATGGCGGGGCTCACCGAGGGCAATGCCCCCCGGTTCGTCAAGCGCTATGCCGACCTGCGGTCGACGCTCGCGGACGCGGCGCTGCGGTTCACCGCGGAGGTCCGCGGTGGCACCTTTCCCACGATCGAACACAGTTATCAGTAGTTGAACGTATCTGTAACTGAACGTATCTGTAACTGACCGAAACCGGTGGCGGACGGGTTCGCCCGCCACCGGTTTCGGTCAGGCCAAAGGGTTCCGGTCAGGCGACCGGGTGGGCGAGCTGGGCGCCGAGCACCGCGCGGGCCGACACCAGCGATGGTCCGTACCAGGTCAGATGGCGCCCTGACACACATACCGCGGTCATTCCCCCAAACGCCTCCGGACCGTCCGTCGGGCTGAACGGATACGGCTCGTCGGGCAGCACCACGAGCTCGCAGGCAGCCATGTCATCCACGCCCATGTCGCCTACGCCCATGTCGTCTGGACGTATCCGGGGATAACGCTCGGAATGCTCGGCCAACACATTGTCGACGCCGAGCCTGCGCAGGACGTCACCGGCAAAGGTGTCGCGCCCCACCGCCATCCAGGGTCGTCGCCACACCGGAATCAGAGCGGTCCGCCGCTCGCCGGTGTAAGGGACCGCCCAGGTCGCGCGCGCGGCGTCCAGCCACCGGGGCCGAGCCAGCCCACAGGCATGACGCAACATCCGATCGAGGCTCACCAGCGCGGCGTCCACCGTGGTCGGTGCGGTCACCCACACGGGTATCCCGGCTGCCCGCAATCCTTCAAGATCAACTATACGGTTCTCTTCAGCGTTGGCACAGACGACGTCCGGCGCGAGTGAGATGATCCTGGCCAGGTCCGGATTCTTCGTCCCACGTACGCGCACCACGTCGAGTCCGGCCGGGCGAACGCACCAGTCCGTGGCCCCGACCAGGAGCCCGGGTGCGGTGACCGCGATGGCCTCGGTGAGGCTCGGCACGAGCGAGACCACGCGGGCAACCTGGCCGGGCACGTCCACGACAAGCATAAGATCATCAAGTTCGGGATCATCCCGGCTGTCCGCCGTCACCGTGCGCGCCCGCTCCCGTAGATTCGGTGGAGTCCGCCTTCCAGGATGGCACCTACTGGACGATCCTGCATGATCGCCGGATTCCGACGGAGGCGAGCCGGTCAGATGTCGGTCACACGCAAGCCGGCGTGGGCCTTGTAGCGCCTGTTCACCGAGATCAGGTTCGCGGTCAGGCCCTCGACCGAGGCGGCGTTACGCAGTTTGCCGGCGTACACACCGCGCATCCCGGGAATCCTGGCGGCAAGGGCCGCAACGGTGTCGGTGGCATGGCGGTCATCACCCAGCACGAGGATGTCGGTGTCCAGCGCGTCGACCGTCTCATCGGCCAACAGCACCGCGCTGACATGATGAAAAGCGGCCACGACGGTGCTGTCCGGCAGCAGCATCGCGGCCTGCTGGGCTGCGCTGCCCTCGGGGACCGCAAGCACAAACGCTCCCCCCTTGTCAAAACCGAGCGGGTTCACGCAGTCGACGACAATCTTACCCGCCAGTTCCGCGCGGAGGCTGACCAGCAGTTCCCCGTGGCCTTCCCAGGGCACGGCGACAATCACGATGTCACCCTGGGCGGCTGCGGCGGAGTTGTCCGCGCCGATGACGGGCAAACCTGCCGCGCTCAGCTGCGCAGCGGCATCCTGTGCCCGCTCGGCCGAGCGCGAGCCCAGCACAACCTGGTTGCCGGCGATCGCGAGGCGGCGACCGAGGCCGCGACCCTGCGGGCCGGTACCGCCGAGAATGGAGACCGTCAACAGCGAGACGTCAGGAAGATCGTGAGGGGAACCCATGGCCATATCCTGCCGCACATCCCACTTTCGGGGCACTGTGATCATAAGACCGGTGCTCGCCGCCGACCCACCCGATCGCCGCTCAACACCAGGCCAACACGATGCTGGCCACGGATGCCGGACACGGATGCCAGTCCTGGATGATGGACACGGCGGAATCAACCGCAAGGATAGCCGCACACCTTGATTCACTCCCAGGTACCCCCCGTATCGGAACCACCGGCGGATGCGGGACTATGCCTTCACAACATGACACCTACGAACTTTGATCCTCACGAACTTTGATCATTACGTAGGAGGTTGGCGGACCCGGGGCCGAAGTCGTCTCGGAGCTGTAGCGGTACCGGCCAGGCACCCGAGCAGGCACCCGAGCAGGCAGAGGAGTAGCGGAAGGTGAACGACGCAAGCAGCCCCATGACCGCGACCCTTCGCGAACCGGATATAACATTACGTGATATCCATGGCGTGCTGGGGAACCCCGGGCGCGCGTCGTTCGATGACGGGTCGTACCGTTCCATTCCACGAACAGCGGCGAGATCCACGGAGTCAGGCGGGAGAGGTCGAGCAATGGCGGACGTATCGGTTCGCTTCGCGATGACGAACGACAGCGAAGTGGTGCTCAACCTGTCGCTGCCGCAGGCACTGCGCCTGATGGAGGCGATCGCACGCAAGGTCGGTGAGACGCTCGCCGAACGCAGCACACAGAACGTGGGTGGGGTTGGCGGCGTGCCCGCGCCCGCGCCATCCAACGGCATGCCGAGCCTGGGGCCCTACACCCCGTCCTGACGTCGGTCGGTGCTCCAGGGACTACGGCCTCCGGGCGCGCGATCTGACGATCGTCGCGCGCCCTTTGGCCCGCTGGCGACCCGGGGGCCACGGCCTCCGGGCGCGCAATCAACCCCGCCGCGGCCGTTCGCTACTGAGCGCCCGCGGATGCGAGGTCGCATACACCTCACGCAGTCTGTCCACCGTGACCAAGGTGTAGATCTGGGTGGTACTGACCGAGGCGTGACCCAGCAGCTCCTGCACAACCCTGACGTCCGCTCCGCCATCGAGCAGGTGCGTCGCGAAAGAATGGCGCAGCACATGCGGTGACACGCCGTCCACCCCGGCCGTGAGCGCCGCCGCCCGCAGAGCCGTCCAGGCGCTCTGCCGCGACAGGCGGGTTCCGCGGCGAGACAGGAACACCGCCGGGGAAGCCCGCCTGCTCGCCAGGACCGGGCGGGCCCGGGTCAGGTAGGCCGACAGGGCGTCTTGGGCGTACCGGCCGAGCGGGACGACCCTGGCCCGGCCGCCCTTGCCCTCAAGGCGCACGGACGCCCCGTCCAGGTCGAGGTCGTCGACGTCGAGACCCACTGCTTCCGATATCCGCGCACCCGTGCCGTACAGCAGTTCCAGCAACGCGACAGCCCGCAGCCGTCGACTCCCCTCCACCGGGTCGCCGCCGGCCGGGCCGGACGCCGCGGCGAGCACTGCCACCACCTGGTCCACCGTGAGCGCTCTGGGCAGCCGGCGCGGCGGGGTCGGCGGGCGCACCGGTTGGGACACGTCGCAGGTGACCTCGCCTTCCTGGACCGCAAAACGGTGCAGCGACCGGACCGCGACGAGCATCCGTGCCACTGACGACGCCGCGAGTGGCGGGTGTCCCTGCGCACCTTCGCGCAGCGTGGCCGCGAACTCCGCCACCTCGGCCTCGTCGACGTCGTCCAACAACCGGACCTGGCGGGCGCTCAGATGTTCCAGGTACCGACGAAGATCATGCCGATAGGCGAGGACGGAGTTGCGGGCGAGCCCGCGCTCACCTTCCAGATGGTCCAGGAAGCGCTCCACCATGGCCCCGGGCACCCCCGACGTGCTCATCGGCACACCGACGGCGTCGGGAGCGGCCGTGCCGACACGGCCAGCAGCGCCGCCATGTACAGCAGAATCGCCGGCCGTGCAACCATCCGGTATGTCTGCGCTCGCCATCGAGGTGAGTGTAGGTGCACGGCTGACAACATCCACCGATATCGCGCCGATCGCCCGCGCCCGGGTCGGACGACATGCGATTTGGCGATTTTTGCGGATCCTGTCCCCATCGATGACGATTTGAGGCTATCCTTCCAATGGTGCGGACAGAAAGCAGACAGTTACGATTCGTCTGGCTCCTGCCGACCGCCGCCCTCATCCTGATGGGTACCGGCTGTGGCGGCGGTGGGGCCGCAACCGGTGCCTCCGCTCCGCCCAAGGTGCAGGCGCTGGACTCGGCCGGGGTGCGCAGCGCATCACCATCGGGCGACCGGACCGACCTCGCGACGCCCGCCGCGACGCCGTCCGCATCGGGCAGCCCTGACCTCTTGCACATGGCGCTGACCACGGTCAACGCATACTTCGAGGAGATCAACAAGGCCAGTCTGGAGGGACGCGTGGCAGACGTGAGCGCAACGGCGATGCCCGGATGTCAGACCTGTGCGCTCGACATCGGGGTCACCCAGAACTTCCACAGTCAGGGCGGACACACCGACGTCGGTCCGCTCGCCGTCAGCCCGCTGACCTTGGGCCCGAGTGGCGAGAAGGCGATCACCGCGCAGATGACCGTGGCCATCAGAGCGGTTCGGCTGCTGGACACGACCGGCAATGTGATCAAGACCTATCCAGCGCAACCACCGCGCGCCGCGACGGCCATGCTCTGGCTGACCGCCGCCGGCTGGCGCATCGAGAACGTCCTGTACTCCAGGGGACCGTCATGACGGCGCATCCGGATCACCACACACGGTGTCACCCCAATCCAGGCCACCACGTTCCAGGCGGCCGCAGGCGCGGCGGACCGGCCGGCGGTGGCGGCACTGTAAGGCGACTGATGGCGGTCGTCTGGCTGGTCGCCGCCATCGTGCTGCCGACGGCATCCGCGGCCCATGCGGAACCAGGCTCACAACCGGGCTCCCTGTGCGCGGCCGTGTGGGGCTACTGCGATACCCGCGCCACCGACAACGGCTATGCCTACACCTTCAGTGGTGGACGGCTGCACAAGGTACCCGCGACCACCGCAACCGCCAGAACAGCGGACGCCTGCGCGGACTGCCCTGTCCGCCTCGACTTCTGTGCTGTCGGCCCGGAGACGACCGGCTTCGAGCAACTGCTCTGGGCCGCCTTTCCAGAGGCCGCCGCGGACACCAACGCGCTGTGCGACCCGAAGGCCATTGCCGCCGCTCCCACGCTCGCGCAGGTACAGGCGTCCCTTGTCAACTACCTGCGAGAACAGGCCCTGCCCAGACCCACGCTGGTCGTCCAGCCCAACGGGCGAAGTTTCGCCAACCTGCCCACCGTGCTCTATACGCCGGTCCCGCCGAGCTTCACGTTCAACGTCGACCAACCGGTGTTGGCCACCATCAGGGCGGCGCCGCACTACCGGTGGGACTTCGGCGACAGCACCGTCGGCCCCGATGCACCCGGCCGCCCGTTCGACCCGGCGATCTCACCCAAGGACCACCCGGACGCCTATGTCGCGCACGCCTACGCCAAACCCGGGACCTACACCGTCACGCTCACGGTCACCTGGCAGGGGACGTTCGCCGTACCCGGTGTCGGCCAGGCGTTCCCCCTCGCCCCGGTGACGCTGACGGCGAACGCAGCCGTCGTCGTGGACGAGGCCAGCGGCGTCCTCACCGGCAACCGCTGACCCGACGCACGCAGCGCTGCAGCCCGGCGTCCGGCGGAACAACCGCCGGACGCCCACGGTCAACTGTCAGGCACCGAAGGTCAACTGTCAGGCACCGAAGGTCAACCGACGGGACTGGGACGGTCCTCCCACGGCGCATCCACCGGGCGTAGCCGGGTGAACCCGTCCAGGCGGGCGGTCGCCACCGCCAACAGACCGACAACGGCCATGGCGTTGGTGATCGAGCCGTCCATGACCCGGCCGACGGCACGGTCGAGATCCACCCGCGCGATCTGCATGTCCGCCTCCTCGTGAACGCGGACATGCTGGTCCGCCACGGGAACCGCCGCGAGCTCGCGAGCGAGGAAGACCCGGTACACCTCGTTGGTCATGCCGGGTGACGCGAGCACGTCGACCAGCAGATCCCAACGCCCGGCCGTGAGGTTCGCCTCTTCGGCGAGTTCGCGTGCCGCCGCCTCGACCGGCGGCTCGCCGGGTACGTCCAGGATGCCGGCGGGCAGCTCCCACAACGGTCGACGGACCGGATGACGGTACTGGTACACCATCACCACCCGGTCGGCCTCGTCGAGCGCCACCACTCCGACCGCACCCGGGTGCACGACGACATCGCGCTGGGACACCCCGCCATCGGGCATCCGCACCGCATCCCGGCGGACCGAGATGATCCGTCCGGTGAAGGCGATGTCGCTGTCAACGACCTCATAGCGATGCCC
>NZ_CAUVXP010000207.1:0-8431 GCF_963555955.1 Protofrankia sp. Cas3 | reverse complement strand
ACCGCCAAAGCACCGACTCCGTCACTGGACGCCGCGGGAACCACGACGGCGGGGACGAGTGCGGGCTGGGCGGGTGCGGGCTGGGCGGGAACAACCTGGACCGGAGCGGCTGACGCTGGGGAAACCAGCTCCGGTCGCGGTTGCCGACCTGCCAGCGCCATCGGCGTCGCCACGGTCCGGTCGACGGTGGCCGACACCGGCGCCGAGCCGGTGGATGGCGCCGCGTGCCGGTGAGCATCCCGTTCGATGTCGGCGAGTGCGGCGAGGATCTCGTTCGCGCGGATGTGCGCCCGGCCGATCGCCAGGCTCTGGTCCTTCACCGCCTCGACAGCCTGCGGCAACCACGACGCGTCCTGATCGTCGCGGTGGGTCTGGAGCACACCGACCAACTCGTCCGCGATCCGCAGCTGGCTTTCCAGATACTGCGTGTGCACCGCTACATGCTGCGCAACGACATCTTGTGACACGTCAACCACAATTGGCGAGCGATTCGGGTCTGATGCAACCGCCTGCGCAACCGGCACCGCTGACACGGCTGGCACCGCTGACACGGCTGGCACCGCTGACACGGCTGACACCGTCGGCACCGCTGACAGAGACGGCACCGCTGACAGAGCCGCCGGGACGACCGGTGCCGCGGCAACCGGCGGTGAGACGGTCACGAACGGCGCAATGACCTGGCCCGAGACCGCGGGCTCGCTCGCCGCCGTCCCGTTGGGTGAGGGCGGGTCGTCGACCTGTTGCGCGTCGCTCGCGCTCACATCGGCGGACGACCCGCTACCCCCGGTCGCGTCAGTGGTGGATATCTGGTAGCCGTTGTCGAGGGCGGCCTGATAGGCGGCCCGACGTGAATCGGGCACGTACTCGGCACCGTTGAGGGTCACGACCATGCCGCGGGACGGGGCCGTCACCCAGGCGGGGGCGTCGTACCGGTTGATTCCCGTGATCGGTATCCCGAGGACCGCGAGCTGAACCGCGGCCTGCTTCACAGCGACATCGCTGTCACCGAGCGGCCCGGCGTCGGTGGGTATGGCGACCACCCCGGACTCGGCCAACGTCCGCCGCGCAAGCTGGGTCAGCACCTGCTTGGGACCGAACTCGACCAGCACGTTGCAGCCGTCGGCGCGCATCGCCTCCAGGGCCGCGACGAACTCGACCGGCTCCAGCAGCTGCCCGGCCAGCACCCGCCGGTTCGCCTCGACATCCGACCCGTACGCGGCACCCGCCGTGTTCGCATACACCGGCTGTGCCGGCACGTTGATGCGCGCCGCCTCCACCGCCAACCGGAACTTCTCCACCGCATGGGCCACATGACGGGTGTGAAAAGCTGCGGAAACCGGCAGCTGCCGTGCGTTCAACCCCCGCTGCTTACATTCCTGGACCACCTCGCCGACCCCCTGGGTGTCCCCACCCACCACCACCTGGTCCGGCGCGTTGTGGTTACACACGATCACACTCGGGAAAGCCGCGAGGACGTCGGTGACCTGCTCGCGTGTGGCCTGGACCGCCGCCATCGCACCCGGGTCGTGTTCGGGATCGTCGGCCGGTGGCGCCATCGCCTCACCACGGGCGCGCGCAAGGCGGAAAAAGTCCGCGTCGGCCAACGCGCCGGCCGCCCACAGGGCGGTCAGCTCCCCGAAACTGTGTCCGAGGAAACCAGAACAGCGCAGGCCCAACTCGGTCAGATACCGGAACTGCCCGACCGAGAGCGCACCGATGGCCGGCTGCGCGTATTCGGTCTGGCGAAGAGCTGTCTCCTGCGCCTGGCGCTGGCCCGCGTCAAAGACGGGTACCGGGTAGATGACCGCGGCCAGACGCCGCGCCGCCCCGGCGAACGAGCCGTTCGCATCATCGAAGGCGGTCGCCACGGTCGGAATGTTGAGCGCCGCCTCCACGCCCATGTCCAGATACTGGCTGCCCTGCCCGGCGAACAACGCGCCGACCTTCAGGTCCGGCAGCTGCCGGCTCCGGAAGAACACCCCGGCCGGATGCGTCCACTGCTCCACGTCCCCGGACGTCGCGAGCTGATCGACCGCCAATGCGCGCAGGCGCTGCGCCGTCTCGTCGTCGGCGGCCACGAACCCGACCCGGGCATGCCCGGCGGGAATCGACGCCGTCTCCTCCCCCGACGCACCCGAACGCAGCACATCCACCAGTGCGCTGGTGTCAGGCGCATGCCACAGATACGCCCGAGCCGTCCGGTGCAACGCTTTGACGGCGCCACGATCCCCGTTGTGCTCCTCCAACACGACATGGAAGTTCGTCCCGCCGAACCCCATCGCGGACGCGGCCGCCCGCCGCACCGGCCGATACGGGTCACGAATCCACGGCCGGGTGCGGGTGTTGACGTACAACGGCGCGTCAGCAAAATTGATCGCGCTGTTCGGGCGCTCCACATTGATCGTCGCGGGCAGCA
This sequence comes from Protofrankia sp. Cas3, assembly GCF_963555955.1. Classification (NCBI taxonomy): domain Bacteria; kingdom Bacillati; phylum Actinomycetota; class Actinomycetes; order Frankiales; family Frankiaceae; genus Protofrankia; species Protofrankia sp. Cas3. The sequence goes on along the minus strand of NZ_CAUVXP010000207.1, from coordinate 6,015 downwards.
TCTTCTGATACAGCGCCAGCGCGAGCTTCATCACACTCGCCGTACCGGCCGCACCCTTGGTGTGCCCGATCTGTGACTTCACACTTCCGATCGCCGCGAAATGCCGCTCATCGGTCGCCTCAGTGAGAACACCGTTCAGCGCCGACAGCTCTGTTTTGTCCCCTACCGCGGTACCGGTCGCATGTCCCTCGAACAGCTCCACCGACGCCGGCGAACAGTCTGCATCGGCATAGGCCCGTGCCAGCGCCAGCCGCTGACCTTCCGCACGCGGCGCATAGATACTCTTCGACCGGCCGTCGCTGGACGAGCCGATACCGCGAATCACCGCGTACACGCGGTTCCCGTCGCGCTCGGCGTCGGCAAGACGCTTCAACGCGAGCATGCCGATGCCCTCACCGACCAACGTGCCGTCAGCGGCATCGTCGAAGGGCCGGATACGCCCGGCTCGTGACAACGCCTGTGTCTTGCTGAAACACATGTAACCGAAGATCGAGTTTTCGGTGTCGGCGCCACCGGCGATCATCATCTCGGCCCGGCCGTCGACGAGCTCCGCCACCGCCACGCGGACGGCGGTCAACGACGCCGCACAGGCCGCGTCGACCGTGCAGTTCATCCCGCCCAGACCGAGGCGGTTCGCGACCCGGCCGGCGACGACGTTCGCCAACAGCCCCGGGAACGAGTTTTCCTCCCACGGCGCGAACGCCGCCGCGTACTTCGCCGCGATCGCCTGCGCATCGGCATCGCTGAGCCCGCAGCTGCGGACGACCTCCTTCAACACCGGGGTCGACAACCGAGCCGCCAGCGGATGCATCAGCGGCACCGGGCCGGTGACGCCCAGCACCACGCCCGTCCGTGACGCGTCATACCACTGCGAATCGGTCGCCCCGGCGTCACGCAGCAGATCCCGCGCCACCACCAGACTCAACGTCTGCAGGGTGCTGGTGACCTCCAGCTGGTTCGGCGGCAGACCGAACTCCAATGGATCAAAATTCACATCCGGGACAAAACCCCCGCGGCGCGAATAGGTCATGTCCGGAACAGTGGGATCCGGATCAAAGTAATCGTCGACGTTCCACCGGCTCGCCGGGACATCCTGGGTGCAGTCCACCGAATCCACGATGTTCTGCCAGTACTCACGGTAGTCATGGGCCATCGGGAACAGGCCCGCCATGCCAACAATCGCGATCGGATTATTGGCCAGACGCCGATCCGCCAGCTTCTCGCCCTCGCTCACAGTCTTCCTCTCCTAGAGGGCCGAAGGCGATGCGATCGTGGTTCTGTCGCATCGCCGGAGGCCGAAGTCCCTGGGTCGCTCAGCGGAAAAATCACGATCGCATCGACGTCGGCCCAACCAGCGGCCTTCTAGTACGAGAGCGGTCCCGACCCGACACCAGCGAAAGCGGATGATCCGTTCAACACCGTCATCCCGGTGGCAAAACTGATGAGATCGGCCGTTTCCTCGGCGAAGCGCCGGTGACCGGCCGGACTCGGGTGCAGGCCATCCGCCGACCACATGGCCGGATCCGTCCATTCGTGCGCGGCCGCGACATCCACGCAAAGCGCGCCGGTCCACCCGGCGACCGCACGTAGGCACTCGTTCGCCTCGGCGAAACGGGCTCGCAGCAGTTGACGGAAGGTGTCCGGCAACGGCAGGTTCCGCGGAATATCCGCATACGTCGCGGTGAACATCACCGTATCCGGACCGCTCAGTGTGGTGAAAATCATCTCAAGATTATTCCGGAAACGCACCGCGTCATAGTCTCGAACCAGATCGTTGACCCCGGCGACAAAGCCGATCAGCGGAGCCTTGTTCACCAACGCGACGCCAAGCTGACCGGCAACCACGTCCTGGGTTGTCGCGTCGAAGGTCCCGAGGTTGAGATAGCTGTTGCGCGGGATTCCGAACAGTTCCGCAAAGCGGGGCACCCAACCACCGTACGTCCCGTCCGGTCGCGGATCTCCCCGGCCCTCGACGAAGCTGTCGCCGATAACCGTCAGTCGTGCTTTCGCCATCATCCGCAATTCCCCTGTCATTTCATCCGGCAGGCATCGGCGCGGGCGCTCGCCGGTGAGCTACACCTAAATTGTGCGGAGTAGGCCAAACAATGGTCAATACCAATCCGACATCCCTATTGCTCGATCGAGGGAGACGATTGGCAGTGTCAACGCGGCGGAAATTTCATCTTTCTACCCCGCATTTACCGGTCCATTGTCACGGTGTTCACCGGCGCGTTCCAGCAAATGTGTCTGCGCATGAGCGGCCGCCGCTGCCCTCGTGGAAACCGGTAACCTGTTCCGTGACACCCACCGATCCCATTGCACAGGTGCCGACACAATGTACACGACCGGTGGATGTACACGACCACCGGTGGATGTACCGGCTCGGCAGACACGGCCCGACGGTTCCGTTGCACCCGCAGCGGTGAGGTCTACCGGGACGGCGCAGGCAGCTGCCCGTCGATGATCCAGGATGCCGCCGCGGACCCGATGATCCCACTATCCTTGATCCATTCGAAGTGGTCGAGGTGCGCGACACCAGCGGAGTCGTCCAGGTGCCAAGGGGTGATCTTTGCGGACCGCATCCTGCCGCAGAGGAAGTCGACATTGGACCGCGGCCCGAGCCGGTCACCGTCCAGGGAGATCGCCAGGACGGGAATGGCCAGCTCACTCAACAGCTGATCGTAGTCCCGCTTCGTACCCCGCGGCTGGTATCGGCTCGTCCGGGAGTGCCGCGCCCAGTCGATCATCACACCGCCCGCCATCGCGCCGCCGATCAGCATGCCGCCGGGCCAGTATCCGCGCAACCTGGCGATCAGACCAATCGTCTGGATCTTCCACAGGGCTTCCCAGCGCTTGGGACCGAAAGCCTTCCAGTAGACGGATCCGGCACCGATGATGCAGACCCCGGCCACATCCTCAGGCGCTGATGCCGCGTAGAGCACGGAGAGCTGACCGCCGAGACTGTGTCCGAACAGATACAGCGGAGCCTGGGGAAACCGCGAACGAACAGCCTTGATGACGGCGGGAAAATCAACCTCGAGGATCTCGCGATAGCCGAATGCCGACTTCTTGTCGAGTCCGGGTGTGCTTTCCCCCTGGGCCCGCAGATCGCACATCGCCACCGACAGACCCGACGCGTGCAAAGTCTTGGCCAGCGGTAGGTAGAACTTCGCCCTGAGCGCCATCGCCGGCAGGATCAGCGCCACCGGGACGTTTGGATCATCCTGTGGAAGCACCCTGATCACGAATGTGACGTTGTCGTCGGTGGTCACCGGAATCGCTTCGAGCGCGGCGAACTCCGATGGGCGCCTGGCGGCGTTGCCGTCCGGCGTGTCACGACCGGTCGAGCTCACTGACATGGGGACTCCCGTCACAGCGTGTGGACTACTGGCGCCTTCCGCGGGCCGACAATGCGTGCGGAAATACGGTCGGATGCCCGTCAGCCAGCCAGGATCTTGCAGGCGAACTCAAAATGGAACCGGGCAACGAGCCCGTCGGCGTCGTCGTAGAGGCGTGCCCTGGCATCCAGATCGAACTGCTCCGGGGCATCGCTGGCCAGTACGCGGCGCACTTCTCGCTCATCCACGGTGGCGATCGCACGGATTCGACCGGCGGCCGGCTTGCGGAAGGTCGACCGGGCATCCCGGACCACCATGTACTCGACCCGGGCCAGCCGGGGCGCCACGGCGCCGGCTGCCGCGGCGGCGCTGGCGATGTCAGCGGCCAGGAAGAGCGCACCCGCATGAACGGTGCCCAGGTGATTGGTGAGGTTCTCACCTTCGGGGATCTCGACGACCGCCCGGTCGGGACCCACCTCGGTGATGGTGACTCCGACGAAGCGGCCGAAGGGAACGAGCGAGTTGGCGATCTCGCGGATGCGCTCGTAGTCGACGATCCCGTTCGTCGCCCCGGCAAAAATCGCGTATCCGGTCTCAGCGCGCGAAAGCTGCGTATCATTCGTCACACTCATCATCCCAACATCCTTGATGGACCAGGCCGTGAACGGATTTCAAACTGATCACCAGATGATGCGGAAAAGACGGTGGAGCCACGGCGTACCGGCGCTGATGCGGATTTCGTACCAGCCGATTCACCATGGATGTTCGACGGGAATGTGACGGCCGGTCACCGATAGGCCCGGAGCACCCGGCGGGCGATGGACCATCGAAGCACCTCGGACGGACCCTCGTAGATTCGGAAGGCGCGCGCTTCGACGAGGAACCGGGCGACGAGTTCGTCCTCGCACACACCCAGCCCGCCGTAGAGCTGGACCGCACGGTCGAGCACCCGCCACACGGCCTCCGACACGAAGGTCTTGGTGATCGAGGCCGCGTGGCGCGCCGCACCGCTGACCGAGCCCTGTTCGTCGATAACGGTGGCGGTCGAGTAGACGAGCGCTCGGGCGGCCACGATATCGATCTCATTGTCGGCAACGTGCGCCTGGGCCATTCCGTGGTCGGCGACGGGTATCCCGAATGCCGTGCGGTTCACGATCCGCTCGGCCGACATCGCGTGCGCCCGGGTGGCCAACCCCAGCCAGTTCATGCAGAAGGTGAGGCGGGAGGGGGCCAGCCGCACCTGGGCATACTCAAGACCGCGTCCAACCTCCCCGAGCACAGCGTCATCGGGAACAAAACAGTCACTGAAAGTGACTTCACAGTGGCCGCCCGGGGCGCTGTGATCGAGTGTCGGCATCCGGCGGCCCACCTTGAGCCCCGGGTTGTCCTGATCAACCAGGAACATCGTCGTGCCACCAGGGGTCGCAGCGATGCAGATGGTGAACGCCGCTCCGTCGGCACCGGTGGTGAAGTGCTTCGCGCCATTGATCTTCCAGCCACCGGCGACCTTCTCCGCGACCGTCGCCAGCATCGCGGGATCCGATCCCGCACCTGGTGACGGTTCGGCCATCGCGATGGACGAACGGACCTCACCGCGCGCCAACGGCGCCAGGTACCGTTCCGCCTGCGGTGCGGTGGCGAGGTGGGCAAGAAGGTGGATGTTGCCGTCGTCCGGAGCGGAGGCGCCCACCGCAATCGGACCGATCAGGCTCGTACCAGCGGCTTCCAGCACGCTGGCCTGGGCGCGGGTGTCGAGGCCAAGGCCACCGTAGGCCACCGGCGACAGCGGGCCGAAGACCCCCGCCGCCCGGGCGGCCGTCTGCAGCTCCACCCGGAGCACATCGTCCATGTGACGCCCGGCAACCACGATCTCCCGCTCGACCGGGAAGACGTGCTCGCGGACGAAGATCCGGGTGCGTTGCGCGATATCCGGCGGGCTGGCGCTCGCGGCAGGCACGGGATTCACGGGGCACACTCCACAATCATTGTCGGGAACCGACCGGACCGACGGCGTGCCAACACCGCGGGCCCGCCGGTCAGGCGGCCTTGAGCAGACGCTCGTCGCGCGGCGTGCCAACCTCTTCGTAGAGCTTCTCCAGGTTCTCCGGCGCGAAGAACTCCTCGCCGTGGATCCCCCCGGCCATCAGACCGAAGAACTTCTTGGTGTACTCCGGGCTCTGGCTCGTGGCACGCAGGACCGCCTCGAAGAACGGCGGCAGGGTGAGCTCGGAAAGGACGCAGGTGAACTCGAAGGTTCCCTTGCTCCGCTCATCGCGGATCCTCGCGTAGTCCGCCACGGCGTCGTCCACCGGTCGCTCCTGGGACAGCCCCTGATGCAGGTGGTCCGCGAGGAGCTCGGCGTACAGGAACGCGTCGGTGATTCCCCAGCCGGTGAACGGGTCCTTGTGGTAACCGGCGTCTCCGACCAGCGCCCAGCCCGGCCCGTTGGATCGGCGGTAGTAGTTGTCCGGGTACCGCATGACCCGGAAGTTCTCCGCCCGCTTTCCGTTCGTCCGCAGGTCCTCACCGAGATCGGGTACCACCTCGTCGTACACGGCGTGGAAGCTGTTCTCCACGTCGGCGCGGAACTCACTGAAGTGCTCCCGCCGGCGCAACAGCGACACCAGATGCAGACCGTCGTTGGTCGGCCACGCGCCTATCTGCTGCTGGTTGAAGC
>NZ_CAUVXP010000206.1:0-8430 GCF_963555955.1 Protofrankia sp. Cas3 | reverse complement strand
GGGACTGGAAGGGCGCCGACGGGCTTGTTCAGCAGGCTGTCGACACGTTCGGCGGGCTGGACGTCCTGGTCAACAATGCCGGTTTCGTCCGCGACAAGATGTTCTTCAACCTCGACGAGGACGACTGGGACTCCGTCATCGAGGTGCATCTCAAGGGCCATTTCGCGCCGGCCCGGTTCGCGGCCCGTTACTGGCGGGCCCGCGCGAAGGCGGGCGAGGAGGTCTACGGCCGGCTCATCAACACCACCAGTGAGTCCGGTCTGGTCGGCAACTTCGGCCAGGCCAACTACGCGGCCGCGAAGGCCGGGATCAGCGCGCTCACCGTCGTGATGGCCCGCGAACTGGCCCGGATCGGGGTGACCTCCAACGCGATCGCGCCCCGGGCGCGTACCCGCATGACGACCCAGACCTTCGCCGGCTACGGGCAGGTGGAGGAGGGCGCGTTCGACAACCGGGCACCCGAGCACGTCAGCCCGCTGGTCGGATGGCTGGCCAGCCCGGCCGCGGCCGACATCACCGGCCAGATCTTCCACGTCTACGGCTCGGTCGTCTCGGTCTTCCGCGGTTGGGAGGTCGCAGCCACCATTGACGCAGGCGAACGGGCCTGGACGACCGAGGAACTCGTGACCGAGGGCCCGCGACTGTTCGCCGACCACGACCCGGGTCTGCCCCCGACCCTGCCCGGGGTCGCGGCGAAGGACTGAACTCGCGCGCTTGCCCGGCCGGCGCTCGCCGGCTGCTTCGCATCGGCGGGCGCCCGGCTTGTGGTAGCTGATGTCCACTTCGAAGGGAACTGTGGTGTCGGACGATCTGGTCCTGTGCACGACCGACGGTGATGGTGTCGCGACCGTGACGTTCAATCGTCCGGACCGGAAGAACGGTTGGTCACCGGAGCTGGAGGCGGCCTATTTCGGGACGCTGGACCGGGTGGACCGGGACGCCGACGTCCGCGCGGTCGTCCTGACCGGCGCGGGCACCGCCTTCTGCCCCGGGATGGACGCGAGCCGGCTCAATGAGAAGGCCGGTAAGGGGCTCGACCTGTCGGGACGACCGCCGCAGTACCGGCCGCGGACCCTGCGTAAGCCGCTGATCGCCGCCATCAACGGTGGGTGCGCCGGCATCGGGCTCGTCCAGGCGCTCATGTGCGACGTCCGCTTCGCTGCCAGGGGTGCGAAGTTCTCCACCGCGTTCGCCCGTCGTGGGCTCGCGGCCGAGTACGGCCTGAGCTGGGTCCTGCCGCGGTATGTCGGGCTGGAGAACGCCCTTGACCTCCTGCTGTCGGCCCGGACGTTCGACGCGGAGGAAGCCCTCCGATTGGGGCTGGTCAGCCGGGTGGTCGAGCGCGACGACGTGCTCGCGCAGGCCCAGGCGTACGCGGGCGACCTGGCCCGCAACTGTGCACCGACCGCCCTGGCGGCCATCCGGCACCAGGTCTACGGCGACCTCGAGGTCGGCCTGGACGAGGCGCTGCGCAGGTCGTTGCAGGTGATGGCGGTGACCAACGGGTCAGCCGACTTCGTGGAGGGCATGCGCAGCTTCATCGAGCGTCGACCGCCGCACTTCGCCCCGCTGGCCGACGACTTCGACGCCGGTGCACTGACCGGTGCTCCCGTGCCCGGTGGCCGGCTGGCAGCCGACGACGTCCTCGGTTAGCGCTTCCCCGGACTCGCCGGTTGGCCGCCGTTCGGGGCCCCGGGGCTGATGGTGGGAACGGACTGATGATGGGAACGATGTGAATCCGGTGCTGTGATTGTCGCACCGGATTCACATCGTCAGGCCGACGCTGTGGTGGGCCGGTGGGGGATCGCGGCTGGGACGGCTTGTCAGCGTGGTTCTTTGGGCAGGCCCAGGACCTGCTCGCCCAGGACGTTGCGCTGAATCTCGACGGCGCCGCCGTAGATCGTCTCTGCCCGGGAGTTCAGGAAGCTCGCCTGGAACAGGCTGAGTCGGTAGTCGTCCTTGACGAGCATCGAACCGGCGCCCGTCGCGTCCATCAGTAGTTCGCCGAAGTCGCGGTGCCAGGTGGACCAGAACAGCTTGGAGATCGACGACTCGGGTCCGGGGTGGGCGTTCGCGACGGCCCGGGAGATGGTGCGGATGTTCATCGCCTGCATGACCCGGAGCCCGACGTAGGCCGACGCGATGCGGTCCCGCAGCACCGGGTCGCTCGGCCGGGATCGCACGAGGTCGATCAGCGCCCGCATCTCGCGCTCGAACCCGGCCTGGAAGGGCAGCACGGTGGTGCCGCCGCGCTCGTTGCCCAGGGTCCCCATGACCACGCGCCAGCCACCGTTGACCTCACCCACAACAAGGTCCTTGCTGGTACGGGCTTCGGTGAAGAAGACCTCCGCGAACTCGGCCCCACCGGCCATGTTCCGGATCGGCCGTACCTCGACGCCCGGCTGGTGGCGGGGCACCAGAATCATAGAGATCCCCCGGTGTTTCGGGGCGTCCGGGTCGGTGCGGCACAGGACGTACAGCCAGTCGGCGTAGTCACCGAAGGTCATCCATATTTTCTGGCCGTTGATCACCCATTCGTCGCCGTCGAGTTCGGCCCGGGTACGCAGGCCGGCCAGGTCGCTGCCGGCTTCGGGCTCGCTGAAGCCCTGTCCCCAGAACTCCTCGACCGCGGTGATCTTCGGGAGGAAGCGGGCCTTCTGCTCGGGGGTACCGAACGCGAGCAGGGTCGGGCCGAACAGGTCACGACCGTGGACCCCCACCCAGTACGGTGCCTGCGCCCGGGCGTGCTCGACCTGAAAGATGATCTCCTGGGCGAGCGTTCCCCCGCGGCCGCCGTACTCGACCGGCCAACTGATGTTCAGCCATTTGTCCTTCGCGAGGAGTTTTTCCCACTCCCGGCGGAGTTCCCAGGCGGTGTCGTCGGCCGGGCCGCCGACGCCCAGGATGGTCCGGAAGTCACCGGTAAGATGATCGGCGATCCATGACCGCGCCTCCTCCTGGAACTGCCTGTCCTGTGCGGTGACGGCAACGTCCATTGGCTACCTCGCCCACTCGCGCCCAGGTGGGCGCCTCCGGCCGGATCAACGTGCAAAACCGTACAAAAAGTTAGCTGATAGCTGAGGCTATCGCAACTTGAGCGTCAGGCGGTGGGATGTCCATGCGGATCCCGACGCGCTATGGTTAGCTGATTTAGCTGATGGGAGAGGTGCTGTCGTGGACTTTGACCTCACGGACGAGCAGCGCATGCTGGCGCAGACCGCGCGGGACTTCGTCTCGCGTACCTGCCCACCGCGGCTGGCCAAGGAATGGGATGAGCAGGGCGTCCTGCCCAAGGAGCTCTTCCGCGGCATGGCCGACCTCGGGTGGTTCGGCCTCCCACTACCGGAGGACAGCGGTGGGGGCGGCGGTACCGCGCTCGAACTCGTGCTGCTCGCCGAGGAACTCGGGCGTGCCAGCCTCGACATCGCGATGTGCTACTCGGGCACCTTCATCCCCGGGCTCACCCTGCTGAAGTGGGGCACCCAGGCCCAGCGCGACCGCTACCTGCCCGGCATGCTGGATGGCACCGAGCGCTTCGCCATCGCCATGAGCGAGCCGGACGCCGGCTCCGACGTCGCGGCACTGCGCACCACCGCGGTCGACCACGGCGACCACTTCGTCCTCAACGGGCAGAAGGCATGGTGCACCGGGGCGGGCCTGCCTGGTACGACCATCGCGATGTACGTGCGCACCGACCCGTCCGCGCCCAAGCACGAGGGGCTGTCCCTGGTGCTGGTCGATCCTGCGACCGCAGGCGTGGAGATCCGTCGGACGCCGACGTTGGCCCGGCACATCCTCGGCACCAACGAGGTGTTCCTGCACGACGTGGTCGTGCCCCGGGAGAACCTGGTGGGTCCCCTGCACGGCGGTTGGAAGGTCATGCTCTCCGGGCTCGACCTCGAGCGGGTGCTCATGAGCGGCGCATACGTCGGGGTGGCCCAGGCCACGCTCGACGAGGCGCTGGAGTACTCCAAGCAGCGCCAGCAGTTCGACCGGCCGATCGGGAACTTCCAGTCGCTCTCGCACGCGATGGCCGACCTCCAGGTCGAGATCGACTCCGCTCGGCTGTTGTCGTACCGGGCCGCCTGGCTGCACGCCCAGGGCCGGCCGTGTTCCCGTGAGGGTTCGATGGCCAAGCTCAAGGGCTCCGAGACCTATGTCGCGGCGGCTCGGTGGGGGATGCAGATCCTCGGCGGTCACGGCTTCGCCACCGAGAGCGTGATGAGCTTCCGCTGGCGTGAGTCCATCGTCGCGCCGATCTCCGGTGGCACCAGCCAGATCCAGCGCAACGCGATCGCACGCAGCATGGGCCTACGCAGCTACTGACAGCAATTGGCTACCGATGGTAGTCGCTACTGAAGACGGTCACCGATGACCCTGTCCAGGAGAGGCAGCCACTGAACATGGCGAACTACGACTTCGGGGACGTCCTCCTCGTCGAGTCCGACGGCCCGGTGCGCGTCGTCACGATGAACCGTCCAGCGGCGTTGAACGCGTTCGCCGGCGGGCTGCACGAAGCCATCGCGGACGTCTGGGCACGCATCGCCAGCGACCGGGACGCACGCGCCGTGGTGCTCACCGGGGCGGGCCGCGCGTTCAGCGCGGGCGGCGACATCCCGGGGATGGCCCAGCAGATCGCCGACCCGGAACACCGCCGGCACAGCATGCGCGAGGCGCGGCGGCTCGCCGACGAGGTGGTGCGCTTCCACCTGCCGGTGGTGGCCGCGGTCAACGGCCCCGCCGTCGGCGTCGGGGCGACGATCGCGGTCATGAGCGACATCGTCCTGATCGCCGACACCGCGTTCCTGGCGGATCCGCACGTGCAGGTGGGTCTGGTCGCCGGTGACGGCGGCGCGGCGTTCTGGCCACTGGCCACGAGCATCCTGCGGGCCAAGGAGTACCTGCTCACCGGTGACCGCATCCCCGCGGACCAGGCTGTCGCCCTGGGCCTGGCCAACCGGGTGGTCCCGGCCGCCGAGTTGATGGACGAGGCCCGCCGGGTCGCGCACAAGATCGCCGCGCTGCCCCCGCAGGCCGTCCAGGACACCAAGCGGGCGATCAATCTGCATCTGGCGCAGGCCGCCCGACTGGTCCTGGACTTCTCCCTGGCGGCGGAGGGTGAGTCGTTCACCACCGACGAGTTGCGCCACAACGTCGAGAGCTTCAAAGCCAAGTCATGACCATGACCATGACCATGGGCGCCGTCTCATGAGCGCACCGGGCGCAGGGATCAGCTGAGCAGATCGAGGACGGTCTGCTTGTCGGTGTCCTCCAGCAGGAGTTTGCCGATCGCGGTGAGGTGCCGGCGCCAGAAGGCCTCCGCCTCTTCGGTCTGCCGGTTGCGGATCAGCGCGACGAGCTTGGTGTTGGCGCGATGTGCCTTGCCCACGAGCGTCCGCTGCTGGTCGGGGTCGCTGACATGCGCCATGTGGGAGGACACGGTGGCGGACTCGACGATCCGGTACAGCATTCCGACCAGGAGTCGCAGGGTGCGGTTGCCGGCCAGTTCGACGACGAGGAGGTGGAACTCCGCGTCGATGAACAAGAACCGCTCGTGATCGTCGAGGGCGTCCTGGCAGCTGGCCAGCACCTCGTTGAGCCGCGCGAGGGCATTGTTGTCGTGTTGCTCGGCGCACATGCCGGCGGCACGGGACTCCAGCAGAGCCCGGGCCTCGTAGACGTCGGCGAGGGTTGTGCCCCGGTACTGCAGGATCGCACCCGCGTACCGGGCGGCGGTGTCCCCGGACGGGAGGTGGACGCGCGCTCCGCCGCGCGCACCCCGTCGGACACTGATCAGCCCCTCGGACTCCAGGACCCGGAACCCCTCCCGTAGAGTCGGGCGGGAGACTCCGAAGCGTTCCATGAGGACCGCTTCAGACGGAAGCGCCGTTCCCTCGCCGAGTTTTCCGAGGATGATCTGCCGGCGGAGATGACTGGCGACGATTTCGCCGGCTTTGGGTACGCGGACACGGTCTTCGGTCGCCACGGAATCCTCCTGCTCGTTGGCACCGCCGCAGAACGGGAGTGGTGACTCGGCGTTGGGTGCCGGAGGCGGGTGAGTAGAGGTGTCCCCTGCGCGGTCGCTTCGATAATAATCTATCGGATCGCCCCTTGGCCTGTGTCTCCGGGCGATGAGGACGTTCCGGTTCGCACACCCTTCAGCCGGGCTGGCCCGGCTGGCCGGCCCGGCTGGTCAGCCCGGCTAGATGCCTATCCGCTGGGCGAGCTGTTCGCGATGGTAGGCGGGGTCACCGAGCAGGAGCTGCGAGGTCTTGGCCCGCTTGAAGTAGAGATGGGCGGGATGTTCCCAGGTGAAGCCGATCCCACCGTGCACCTGGATGTTCTCGGCGGCGCAGTGGAAGAACGCGTCCGAGCAGTAGGACTTGGCCACGCTGGCCACGACCGGTAGTTCGTCGTTGCCCTCAGCGGCCGCCCACAGGCCGTAGTACGCGGCGGACTTGGCCGACTCCACGTCCAGCAGCATGTCCGCGCACTTGTGTTTGATCGCTTGGAACGAACCGATGGGCCGGCCGAACTGTACCCGGATCTTGGCGTATTCGACGGCCATCTCCAGCACCTTCTGGGCACCGCCGACCTGCTCGGCGGCCAGGCCGATGGCCGCGGTGTCGAGAACCCGCAGGAGAACGCCCTCGCCCTCGCCGTCGACGCCGATCAGCCGGGCGGGGGTGTCGTCGAAGTCGAGCCGGGCCTGCTTGCGGGTGAGGTCCATGGTCGGCAGCGCGGTGCGGGTGAGGCCGGGCGCGTCGCCGGGGATGGCGAAGAGGCTGACTCCGGCTGCGGTCCGAGCCGCGACCACGACGAGGTCGGCGGTGTGACCGTCAAGCACGTAGCTCTTGGATCCGTTCAGCCGCCACTCGTTGCCGTGCCGGGTCGCGGGGAGCGTGATCCCGTCGGTGTCCCATCGGCCGGACTCCTCGGTGAACGCGAGCGTCGCTCGGGTGTCGCCGCCGGCGATGCCGGGCAGGTAGTCCTTCTGAGCCGCGTCGTCGCCGCTGGCGACAAGCGCCGTCGTCGCGAGGACGACCGTGGAGAAGTAGGGCGCGCACAGCAGCGCGCGGCCAGCTTCCTCCAGGACGATGCCCACCTCGACGAACCCGTAGCCGGCACCACCGTGCTCTTCGGGGATCGCGAGACCCGTCAGGCCGAGTTCGCCGGCCAGTTTCGCCCAGACGTTCGCATCGTAACCCTCGGTGGTCTCCATGAGACGCCGAACTTCGGATTCCGGAGAAAGATCCTCCAGGAAGTCGCGCACGGCGCGGCGTAGCTCTTCCTGCTCCTCGCTGAAGGCGAAGTTCACGGCAGCTCCCGGCTACAGGCAATATTCTGAACGAGGGTACAATTAGTAATCTAATTCGGCAAGATGTACTCTGAGTAACAGGATGGCGTCACGTCGAATCGGACGACACGACGTCGTTGAGCATGTCATCCCGTGGCTCAGGCCATTGTCAGTCCACCGCTTACCGACAGTGTCTGCCCGGTGATGTAGCCCGCCGCGGGGGAAGCGAGGAAGACGACGGCCGGGGCGATGTCGGTCGGCTGCCCGATCCGCTTCATCGGAACGGCCCGCGCGAGCGAGTCGTAGAGGCGCTGGCTGACGTCCGCGACCTGGTCGAGCAGAGCGGTGTCGGTCGGGCCGGGGCAGACGGCGTTGACGGTGATCCCGGCGGCGGCGGTCTCTCGGGCGAGTGCCTTGGCGAACGCGATGACCCCACCCTTGGTGGCCGAGTAGACCACCTCGCCGGACGATCCGACCCGTCCCGCGTCCGAGGCGATGTTGATGATGCGGCCCGACCCCCGTGCCAGCATGCTGTCAAGGACCGCACGGCTGGCGCGGATCGTGCCGAGCAGGTTGACATCCACCAGGCGCCGCCAGGTTGCCTCGTCGCTGTCGACGAACGGGCCGATCACGTCGACCCCGGCGTTGTTCACGAGGATGTCGACCTCGCCGAGCTCCGCCCGCACCCGCTCGACAGCGGCGAGCACGCTTGCGTTGTCGGTCACGTCGACGGTGACGCCAAGGGCGCGGCCGGCCAGTTTGTCCGCGGTCACCGCGGCGCCGTCGCCGTCGCGGTCGGCCACGGCTACCGCCGCCCCCGCCTGCGCCAGGGCGGCCGCGATGGCGGCTCCGATCCCGCGGGCGGCGCCGGTCACGATCGCGACCTTGCCCTCAAGTGCCTCGGTCATGCGCCGCGCTCCTCTCTACATCGCTGGCGGGTCCCGGTCGGTGCATCCGTGGTCCCGTATTGGCGTCATATCATATAACTATTTTGGATGTCATGATCGAACCTTCGGGTTGCCTCCCGAGACTGCCGGCCGGCCCCGTGACTGGTTGCCCGGCACCACAAATCGTGCAAGCATCTAACTTGTTACATGTCCTCTGCCGTCACGCGGAAGTGCCGGGCTCCGCCC
>NZ_CAUVXP010000205.1:0-8493 GCF_963555955.1 Protofrankia sp. Cas3 | reverse complement strand
CCCGCAGCGGCGACGGCTGGCGCGCTCACCCGCGCCGGGCTGGCCGCCGACGCCGTCCGGCGGGTCGCCGCCGGCGACGCCGAGACCGCGGGGGCGGCATGCACCGACCACGACCACCGACACCCGCTGCACCGCTGTACCGCTGTACCTGCCGAAAAGCACATCCGAGCAGGTCAGGCCGCGTCTCGGCCGAGCCCCGATCGCGATCAAGGCCCGCGGTCTAGGGGCCGAGCGGACGAGCATCGAACTCCGCCTGTGCGATCTCGACGAAGGCGCGAGTCAGCGACGTCTGGTGGGTGTCCTGCCAGATCATGAGCTGGAAGAGGTGCGGAACCTCGCCGTCGAGCCGGCGGATGACGATGTGTGGCCAACCGCCCCAGCGCCGCCGGGTGGCTTCCCCGACGAGCGCCACGCCGAGGCCCGCCGACACCAAGTCGACGACCTCCTCCTCGCTGGCGATCGGGTAGGAGCGGTAGTCGGTCGTCACGCCGCGCCGGTTCAGGAAGTCGAGGATGCGTTGGCCATGCGTCCGATCCGTCTCCGCCGAAGGAACAAGCAGGCGCTGCTGCTGGAGGTCGTGGACGGTCAGCCTGCCCCGGGCCTGCAGCGGATGGTCGGTGGGCAACGCGAGATGATTCTGGGCGAAATCGTGGAGTACCAGGCAGCTGAGGCCCACCGCGAGTTCCGACGTCGAGAGCGAGAAGCTGACGTGGGTGTTGCGGTCCCGCATATCGTCCGCCAGCCGCTGGTTGTTCACCTGGCTGGGGACGATGTCCACGTCGGGATAGCGGGCCACGAAGGCCCGAACCGCCCGCGCCATTACCTCGCCGCTGCCGGAGCTGTATGAGATCCGCAGGAAGCCGGCCCGGCCCGAGGCTTCCCCGCGGGCGACATCGCGGACCCGGCCGTGTGCGGCCAGCAGGTCGCGTGCCTCCGGCAGCAACCGCCGCCCGGCGGGGGTCAGCGTCACGTGGTGGGTCGACCTGTCGAACAGCGTGACTGCCAGCTCGTTCTCCAGTTGGCGGATCTGCTGGCTGACGTGGGACGCCGAGTACTGGAGGCTGGCGGCCGCCCGACGGTAGCTGAGTTCCTGCGCAACGGCTACGAAGCAGCGCAACTGCACCACCCGCATCCCCGGCCACCTCCCTCGCGCCCCAGGTTCGCGCGGCGGCCGAGAGGGACCGGACGCAGCCGGTGTTCACGATAGCCGAACAGCAGTTCGTGAACCCGCGCTTCCTTTCTCGCACCGGCCGGCAGAGGTTGCACGGTAGAGCCCTCCAGGGGCAGGTCGATCAAACGAGGTGACTGGATGAGTATCGGTGTCGACGTGTGCACAGACGGAACAGTCGGCCGACTGTCGTGGGAGTTACTGGCGCCGTTCGGAGTGCGCCTGCACGTCGACGACCTGCGGGCCGGCCTGGCACAGGACGAGCAGGACGTGCTGGCCACCCTGCTCTACCAGCACGGCTTCGTCGTGGCGGCCGACCAGCAGCTCACCAAGGCGGACCTCCGGCGGGTGGGCAGCTACGTCGCGCCGCTGCTCCCTGAGGAGCACGAGGCGAACCCGGTGCTGGCGCTCAACCGCGAGGAGGGTGGGTTCGGCACCCGCGAGCTCGTCTTCCACCGTGACCTGATGTACGCCGAGCATCCGTTCCATGCGATCGCCCTGCATGCGCTCTCGGTCGCCGAAGGCGAGACCAGCACCTTCGTCTCCAGCGGAACGCTGGCGTATCGGCGGCTGCCGGCCGAGCTGAAGGACCGGCTAGCGGGCCTGAGCGCCCTGAACTCCCTGCACGGGCGGGACGAGGAGGGGCGGATCTCCGAGCGGGAAGTCTACTTGCCTGGCTGGCCCGGCTACGTCCATCCGTTGGCAGCGCGTCACCCGATCACCGACGAGCCGGTGCTGCTGGCGTGCCTCATGTCCACCGTGCGGGTTGAGGGACTGGCCGCGGACTCCAGCGAGGAGCTGCTCCAGCAGCTGTTCGGTCACCTCAACGACCCGGCGAACGTCTACGAGCACACCTGGCGCGAGAACGACCTGCTGATCTGGGACAACTTCGGTTGCGCCCACGCCCGCCGGAACCTGGCCGGGGTGTCGAAGCGCACGCTACAGCGCCTCACCATGGGCAAGCTGAGCTTTCCCCTGGCCTACCCGAACTTCAGCATGAGGAGCTTCACGGACTCCTACGACGGAGAGAACTACATGGGCAAGGGCGGCGGCCAGTTCTAGCTGGCGACCTCTGTCGCTGGCCGCTCGGCCCACTGATCACAGGAGGCCGGCCGTGGGTTGGCCACCACGGCCGGCCTTCCAGTGATCTTCGCCGCCGGCCGGTGGCGGTGGACTCGGCGGATTAGCCCTGTACCTGCCGAAAATGTCATCCGCCCAGCTCAGGGCGGTCGCGGTCGTCGTGCCGACGGTGGACTCCTTGCACGTCCTGCCGGCGCTCGTCGGGTGCGGTGGCTGCGCGAGGATGCCGGTTCGTGTTGGTTCGGCTGACCTACCTCGGTGTCACGAACGCGTTCGTGCTGCTGCGTCTGCTGCCCCGGAGCGACTGTGACAAGGACGTCGAGATCCTCACGCTGCGACACCAGCTAGCCGTGCTGCAACGCCAGCTCGACGGCCAACGCATCCAGTTCCAGCCCGCCGACCGCGCCCTGCTCGCCGCGCTCCTGCACCCGCTGCCCCGAAGCCAACACTGCACGGGCTGCGGCTACTGGTGCGCCCGGAGAGGGTCCTGCGCTGGCACCGCACTCTGACCCAGATCCGCCAGTAACCGCTGATGCTGAGGGATTGTAGATCGTTGGAACGTGAGCGGGTGCCTGCCGTGCAGGGAGAATCGGGGTTACCAGACTGAAGCGATCCCGTTTCCGTGGACAGCAGACCTGAAGGTCACTGTCTGAAAGGAAGGGCCGTCATGGGAGCAGCACGAAAGTCACATCGTTCGGGCGACTGCCGACGTGGGGTTCGGGCGCCCGCTCGCCCGCGAGCGCGGGGTTCGGGCGACCGGCCATCCGCGGTCGGAGCACGTCATGTCTGACGGCCGATGGCCTGACGACCGACGGCCTGACGGTTTACCCGGGCCGCAGTGGCGGCCGGCGCTACTCGGTGAACCTGCTGAAATCGAGCCCAGCGGGAGCGGATCCGGCGAAAGCGACGCGGGCGCCGGGCGAATTCGTTGCCTACTGTGCCCGCACGGCTGCGAGCTGGGGGTCGGCGAGACCGGTGTCTGTGCCGTGCGGCGTAACCACGCCGGCGTGCTGGAGACCGCCACCTACGCGGTCGCCGTCGCGCACCTCGACGCGATCGAGCGCAAGCCGCTCTACCACTTCCGGCCGGGGAGCCGGGTGCTCACGATCGCCGGGCCGGGATGCTCGTTCCGCTGCAACTACTGCGTCAACCACAGATTGTCCCAGTACGGCCAGGTCGCCGACGTCGCCTGGACGGCCCGGCCCGCACAACCCGCCGAGCTGGTCGCGCAGGCCGCCGCGGACGGCGCGTCCCTCGGCATGTCCTACAGCGAGCCGAGCCTCGCCCCGGAGCTGACCCTGGACCTTGCGGCCCTCGCCGCCCCGGCGGGCGTGCCGCTCGTGTGGAAGACCAACGGGTTCCTCACCGCGCCCGCGATCGACCTGGTCGCGGGGGTGCTGGACGCGGTGAACATCGACGTCAAGGCCGCGCGGGAGTCCGCCCACCAGCGGCTCACCGGTGCGCCGCTGCGTCCCGTGCTGGACGCGGTCGAGCGGTTCCGCGCAGCCGGCGTGTGGGTGGAGGTGTCCACGCCGCTGATCCCCGGCGTGTCCGCCGAACCGGACGCGCTGCGCGCCATCGCCCGCCACCTCGCCGGCATCGACCCGGACATCCCCTGGCATCTGCTGCGCTTCACCCCGGACTTCCGGATGCGCCGGCCGCCCCCGACCAGCCCGCAGGCCCTGGCTGCGGCGCGGGCGGCAGGGTGGGACGCCGGCCTGCGGTTCGTCTACGTCGAACGGGCACTCGGCGCCGCCGGCCGGGAAACCCGTTGCCCGGTATGTGAGATGTCGCTGGTGCAACGCGGCATCTGGGAGACACTGGAATCGGTGGTCACGCACGGCACCTGCCCGCACTGTGGGCAGCCGATCCCGGGACGATGGGGGGATGATCGGTGAAGCAGTCCACCGATGGCAGCGGGACGGACGGCAGCCAGACAGACGGCAGCGGGCCGGACGGCGGCGGGCCGGACGGAAGCATGGCGGACGGAAGCGTGGCGGACGGAAGCGTGGCGGACGGAAGCGTGGCGGACGGCCGGACCGGCGGTAACACGTTCGTCGAGTCTCTACCGGACCTCATCGACGGATCCGAATACGCCGACTATCCGGATGGTCGGCTGGTCCGGTTGCAGATCACCGTGACCGAGTCCGGGGTGGAGATCATCGGCGACGCGTTCCGCCCGGCCGTCCTTGAGGCGCTGCTGGCGGACCTCGGCGGTGGCCCCACGGAGCAGATGCTGTGCGGCTGAGCTCTGACCCCCCGGGTGCCGGCGAGTTGGCCGCGCTCGAAGCCGGCATCAGTGAGGGGCTGGACCCACAACCATCCGGTGAGGCACTGGAAGGCAGTCCGGTCGGCGGCGACGGGAGCCGGACCGCCGTCACCCACTCGGAGTCATGGTGGACGCACCTCAGATGCAGAACATGCGGTCACACCTTCCGTCGCGGGGACAGGGTCCGCGTGCGCGGGGCCGATGACGCCGCTCTGGTCGTCCACCTTGATCCGGCGCTGCGCTGCGAGGGCGAAACCGCGACGGACACTGCGACGGATAAAGCGAACGGAACTGCGAACGGAACTGCGAACAGAACTGCGAACGAAACCGCCGACAACGCCGGGAAGGACGCCGAGGAACTGGCCGTGTTCGCCGCCGGCCTGCTCGACGCCTGGCCGCCCGCCGGGGACGTACCGGTCGTCCGGCTCGCCCCGCACGCGCTCCAGGTTGCCCGGCCCGACATGGGGGGGCCGGACGCCCCGAAGTTCCTGGACGCCCCAACGTGCCTGGTCTGCGGTCACACCTTCCGGGCGGGCGAGCACGTGGTGGTCTGTCCGTGCGGCATGTACCGCGGCTTCTGCGTGGCGGCCGTGCACCGGGACCCGGTCGCCGGCCTGACCTGCTGGGATGACTGGCGGCCCGACGGAGAGCTCACCCACTGCCCGGTCACGCTCAACCGGGTGGAGCGATGACCCTGGTGGGCGACCGCTACGCCCGCCACCGCCTCATCCCCGACTGGGACCAGGACCTGCTCGCCACCAGCACCGCGGTGATCGTCGGAGTGGGCGCGCTCGGCAACGAGGTGGCCAAGAACCTGGCACTCGCCGGTGTCGGACGGCTGATCCTCTGCGACCCGGACACGGTCGCGGCGAGCAACCTCAGCCGTGCGGTGCTGCTCGAACCGGAGGACATCGGACGACCGAAGGTCACCGCCGCGGCCACCGCGCTGGCCCGGCTCGCCCCGGATGTCGCCGTCGAGACCCGACAGGCCGACCTGGCCGCCGGGGTCGGCCTCGGCGAGTTGGCCGACGCCGGGGTCGTCCTGGGCGGTCTCGACGCCCGGCGTGCCCGATTACGCCTGCTCGGACGGGCAGCGCTGGTCGGCACGCCACTCGTGGACGGTGGCACCTTCGCGTGGGGCGGTGAGATCCGGTTGCGGATGGACCCGGGCGAGCCCTGCTACGGCTGCTCGCTCACCCCACACGAGCGCGGTGAGTCCGACCTGCCGTGGAGCTGCGCCGAGATCCGGGCGGACGGTCCGCAACCGGCGTCGATCGTGGCCACCTCGATCGTCGCCGGGTGGATGACGCTGGTCGCGTTGCGCGTGCTGTTCGGCAACCCGCCGGAGTACCGGATGCTGCGCATAGACGGCGGCACCGGCCAGACCGCGCCGGTCACCCTGACCAGGGACGGTCACTGTCCACACCACCGGCCGCTGGACGGGCCGGTCCACCCGCTGTCGGTCGATCACCATGCCACCGTCGGTGAGCTACTCGAAGCCCTGCCCCCTGGTGCGGAACCGCTGACCTGGGCACCGTTTTCCGTCCCAGGCCAGTGCCACCACTGTGGTCGTCATCACGATGGCGATGACAACGGTCACGGTCAACAGGGGCAGCAGGCGCAACCGTCGAGATGCCGGGATTGCGGGCGGACCATCCGGGTCCGGCGCAGCGAGCGGCTCCGCGACGCCGACCCCGGGCGACGCCTGCACGACCTCGGCGTGGCACCCGAGGAGATCCTGTCCGTCGCCACCACGACGCAGGCGGATGGGCAGGCCGAGTTCCAGTGGCACCGGTTGGCGACCCCGACCCCGACCGGGACGTCCGGCAGCGGCTCAACGATGTGAATCTGGTGCTACTGGAGCAGCACGAGATTCACATCCTTACCGCGTGATCCGCGGTCAGGACGGGGTCAGGACGGGGTCAGGACGCGGGCGGCGGGGGCGGCTCGTCCTTGGCGACTCACCCCGGGCGCTCTTGTCCGCTGGCGGAGATGCGTCGGTTGTCGATGGCGCGGCCGCCTTTGTTGATCTCAGCACGCACCTGTGCGACCCGTTGATGGGAGATACCGGGCGGGCTGCTGTCACCGCTGTGGAGCTGTCGCCGATCTCGTATCGGAGATCGAGATCGAGGGCGTCGTCCGTCTGGTCGGTCATGAGGACGATGACCTCCCACACGTTGCGCTGCAGCGCGGACAGGCTTCGCGCGAAGGTGTGAGCGCCGGCAACATCCGGGACGTCTGCAAGCCACGCGTCCCGTTCCCGCGTGACGTTGACCCGGTAGACAGCGCGTGTCGTGTTCTTCATGTCTGTAGCCATCTCTTCCCGAACGCCGGCGCAAGATCTGCCTTGATCCGGGCGGGTGTTCCCGTCGGAATATCACCAGGAAGCATGCGAGCCCAGGACGTTGTCATCGCTGTGGCGAGGACTACGCTCACGTTACGGCGCAACTGGGGCAACCGTTGCGACGTCGGCGCTGCGGAGGCGGGGGGTTCCAGTGGCACCGGTTGGCGACGGCGGCAGGTCGCCGAGCGACGGGATCCCGGACGGCGACCCCGACATCCGCCTGAGCCGCGACGACCGGGACGACTTCCGAGATGAGCTCGCGACGGTCTATACGACGGAGGCTGCCGCCTCCACCGTGCTTAACCAGATCGACTTCCCACTTGCGTACCGACCGGCTCTCCAAGGTAGCAACCCTGAACAGTGGTGGAGTCAGATCTTCTCCGATCTCAATGCCGGGATCATGGCGGGTGGGCCCTACCGAAGGTTGCTGCGCACAGCAAGACGTCGTTTCCCCGGCAATGCCGTGTTTCAGCGACTCGCCACGGTCTATCTTGACAATCAGCATGTTGACGCTGGCAATCTGGACGACGGGACTTCGGTGTCGGCCACCGAAAATGGGCTTGAGCCGGCGGAAGTCGAGGTGGGGTCGGCGCAGAGCTGCCATGTGATTGTGCGGGCGGGTTCGGAACCGGAGCGCCGGCACGCCTGGGAGATCCTCGCGAATCTTGGCTTGGAACCACACGAGTTCTGGTCGACCACGGACACCGTTTCCTATCGAGTCAACGACGAGAACACCGAACGGGTGCGGGAGCGGCTCGAGGAAACCGACCTCGGGTGGACGGTTGTCCCGGCGGGTGAACCCGACTACGTGTTCCAGACGCTCTACGCACGGGGGCCGGACGGCCGGCAGGTCCGGTTGAATGACACTCCCGCCCAGCAGACCGTCGGCAACGTGGCCGCTTCGGTGATGGAGGAATACCCGCCCGCCTATACCGACCCTGCCCGTTCCGTTGTCGTCGACGAGGTGCAGGACGACGGCTCGGGACGGCGGCTCAACGGGGACGACACCCTGCACGGAGCGGGTTTACACAACGGATCCCGGATGCGGATCGGCGGGGATGCCTCGGATGCGTGGATCACGACGGCGACCAGGATGTCAAAGATCTTCCTCTGTCACGCATCTCAGGACAAGGCCCAAGTCCGAGATCTTTACCAGCGGCTGCGTAGTGACGGATTCGAGGTTTGGCTCGATACCGAAGACCTCCTGCCTGGTCATGACTGGGACTTGAAGATTCGTCAGGCTATTCGTACCAGCCGCACCGTTCTTGTCTGTCTTTCATCGACATCGTCGAACAAGAAGGGATACGTCCAAAAGGAAATTAAACACGCGCTGGATGTCGCCGACGAGCAGCCCGAAGGATCGATTTTCTTGATTCCTGTCCGACTCGAACACTGTGAAGTGCCGGATCGCCTGCGGAAATGGCACTGGGTGGATCTATTTGAAGAATCCGGTTATGTCAAGTTGATCAGAGCGTTACGCTCGTAGCAATCTGGACTCACCTTATCCAGCCTACGCCTTGGGTAGGCAAGGCCTTACAGGACGAGTTCTGTATCGGTGTTCGCCATCTCCTCCTCGGTCATTGGAGCCAGTGGCTGTAGCTGCTTGAGGAGCACGTTTTCCGGAACGCTCGT
>NZ_CAUVXP010000204.1:0-8521 GCF_963555955.1 Protofrankia sp. Cas3 | reverse complement strand
CGCGGGATCGCGCCGGGCTGCCCTCCTCTGGCGAGGACAAGGGACGCGAAGCTGCTTTCGCCGCGCTGATGACCGCGAACGTCCTGCGGGAGTTGCGGCATCCATAGGCGTCGCCCTGGCCGAAGGCGTCCGGCTGGCCGATTCAGGTCAACCTTGTAACTCGGCCCGGTGACGGGGACTCTTGTCCGTAATGGCTACCGCATACCGTGTACCACCAGAGGGCCAAAGGGTGCGCGACGATCGTCAGATCGCGCGCCCGCAGGCCGCAGTCCCCGGGTCGCGCAGCGCCGCCGGAGGCCCTGATCAATCAGGTGGCCACCATGTTCCGGCGGTAGACCCCGGTCGCACGTGGCGGGGTCCCCGTGGGGACGGGAGGCGGTGGTGAGCGCAATGACGGCGCGAGATCCGGATGAGAACGGTGACCTGCCGGGTGCACAGCGGGAAGCCGGTGCGGTTCAGAGCCCCGGTGATGGTCCCCAGCTGCGACCCGGCGCGGTGTTTGCGGCGGATGTCGGTGACGCGCGGCCCGTGTCCCTGCTCGGTCTGCGCATGCCGGGCGAGGACGACGACCGCGAGGCGACCGTGAGTCGGCGACCTGGCCGGTCACGGATCGGCACACGCGCTCCGGGTCCGCTCGTGACGCCGGCCCGGCTGGACCAGCCACGAGCGGACCAGCCACGAGCGGACCAGCCACGACCGCTGGTGCCGGCACCGGCACCTGCTGGCTGGACCCCGGACGTGGGGCACTTCCTGCCGGCCGTGGACATCGCGGCCGTGGACATCGCGGCAGCCGATCCGGTGCCCGCGAGCTCTCCGGAGACACTGTCGCCGGAGCTCACCTGGCCTGATGTCGCGCTGCCGGAAGCTGGGGAGATCCCGGAGATCCCGGAGATCCCGGAGATCCAGGAGACGGTGGCGGCCGGCGGTTCGGCCGACGGTTCGGCCGACGGTTCGGCCGACGTCGACCGGGGGCCGGTGGACGGTGCCGATCCCGCGACATCCATGATCAATTGTTTACGGGTGCATGTCGGCGGGTTCAGTGGTGGCGCTGGACGCACGGCCGCGGCCGGTCTCGGGATGGCTCTCGCCGCATCCCGCCGCGACCGGCTCATCGCGGTGGACGTGTGTGCCGAACAGGCCGGCCGCGCCCAGGACGTGTTGGCGGTCTGGTACGAAGTGGTGCTGGTTGACGGACCTCCAGGCTGGGACCAGCCGCTGCCCGCGGCTACGTCTTCCCGCGCCGACACGGTCGTGGTGGCCGTGCGGGCCGACCTTGTTGATCTTTCGGCTGCAGACGACGTCCTGGTGACACTCGCCGGCCCCGAGATCGCCGACGTCGCCTGGAGCGGGGCTGGCGTCTCGCTGGTGGTCGCGGTCGTGGAGACCGTCCCGATCCGCTGGTCCGCCCGGGCCCGCCGTCGCCTGGCACGGCTTTCCGATCGCGCGCGGGCCGTTGTCGTCGTCCCGTTCGATCCGGCGCTGGTCGACGGCGTTCCGTTCACCTGGTTGGGCCTGCGTCGTCGCACCAGAGCGGCCTTCGGTGAGCTCGCCGCCGCCGTGGACGCAGCCTCCGGTTGATCGCCTTCACGCGTACAGTCGGGCCGGGAGCAATAGGGTCGACCGGTGAAGCGGGAGCTGCTGGCGCCATCCGGGCAGGGTGATCACGGTGGTGCGGACGGTGCGTTGCGCGCCGCGCTGGATGCGGGGGACGAACAGTCGGTCGCGACCGCGCTGGTCCGGGCCCGGGTGTTCGTCGCGATCGAGGCCCGACGGACAGATGCCGATCCACCCGGCGATCCACTCGGCGATCCAGATGTCGATTCACCCGGCGATGCCGGCACCGGCGCCGAGAAGTCGTCCGAGATGGTTCTGGTGACCCTCTGGGTACCCTCCGGAGCTACCGCGATTCCGGCGTTCAGCGGTGTCGACACGCTGGCGCGGTGGCGCCGGACGGCCCGGCCGGTCGCGGTGCCCGGTCATGCCCTGTGTGCCCAGGCCGTGCGCGATGGCCACAGCGCGGTCGTGCTTGACATCGCCGGACCGGCGATGGCCACCGTCGACGGTGAGTTGTTGGAGCGGATCGCCGCGCTCTAATGCCTGTCCGGTGGATATCGGTCGATGCGCGCGTGGTGGATTGACCGTTTTCGGATGGAGTACCCCTTGCGGGCCGTTGGGCCCGCTCGGCAGGGACTCCATATCCCACGGTCAACTGATCGTCGCATCCGGCCCACTACTGCTAGGCTGTGGGTCGACCGCTTGTCACCCGGGCCGGAGTCTCGTAGCGATTCCTTCCAGCGGTGACAAGGCCAAGCGGAGGCTTGCCTCCCACCCGACGTCGCAACTTCGGCGGCCGGGTCGCCGGTCGGCCGAGCCGTTGTGTGACGGCGTATCGGCCGGGTGCCCAGTCTCGCTGGGTGCAGGGCTCCGCAGCGGCAGGTCATGCCCGCGCGTCGAGTCCACGGAGGGAACCACATCAGCGCAGAGTCACGTATTAACGACCGGATCAGGGTGCCCGAGGTGCGCCTGGTTGGGCCCGAAGGCGAGCAGATCGGCATTGTGGCCATTGCCGAGGCTATGCGGCTGGCCCAGGAGGCCGATCTAGACCTGGTTGAGGTCGCTCCGACGGCCCGTCCGCCGGTCTGCAAGCTCATGGACTATGGGAAGTTCAAGTACGAGTCCGACCAGAAGCGTCGTGAGGCTCGTAAGAACCAGGTCCAGACGGTAATCAAGGAAATGAAGCTTCGGCCGAAGATCGATCCGCACGACTACGAGACCAAGAAGGGTCACGTGGTCCGGTTCCTGCGGGCCGGCGACAAAGTCAAGATAACGATTATGTTCCGCGGGCGGGAACAGTCCCGACCCGAGCTCGGCATCCGGCTCCTGCAACGCTTGTCGACCGATGTTGCGGAGCTCGGTTACGTCGAGGCTCAGCCCAAGCAGGACGGCCGGAACATGACCATGGTGATGGCGCCGCACAAGGGGTCCCGACCTCAGCGAGCGCCTGAGCCGGCCGGACTGGTCTGACCAGCATGCCGTTGACGACCACCACTGATTGCAGGATCTCCAGATGCCCAAGATGAAGACCCACACCGGCGCGTCCAAGCGGTTCAGAATCACTGGAACAGGCAAGGTGATGCGCCGCCGGACCAACCGCAACCACCTGTTGGAACACAAGTCCAGCCGGCGTACCCGGCGGCTGTACAACGAGGTGACGCTCAGCCCGGCGGACGAAGGACGCATCAAGAAGCTGCTGGCGCGCTGACCACCGCTCGCCCCCGAACCGCTCCCATGGGTTGGGAGCGGTGCAACGCGGTGCCGCCAGTCACGACTGAAGGAGAGTTTCCCCCTCATGGCAAGGGTCAAGCGGGCGGTCAACGCCCAGAAGAAACGCCGGACGGTGCTGGAGCAGTCCAGCGGGTACCGGGGGCAGCGCTCAAGGCTGTACCGCAAGGCCAAGGAGCAGGTCCTGCACTCGATGGCCTACTCCTACCGCGACCGGCGAGCTCGCAAGGGCGACTTCCGGCAGCTGTGGATAGCCAGGATCAACGCCGCCGCGCGGGCGAACGGGATGACCTACAACCGGTTCGTCCAGGGGCTGCGGCTGGCCGAGGTGGACGTTGACCGCAAGATCCTCGCCGATCTCGCGGTGACGGACCCGGCCGCGTTCACCGCGCTCGTCCAGGTCGCGCGTGCCGCCCTGCCGACGGTGCCGCCGGTCCGCGCGTCGGAGACGTCGGCGGCCTGATCGATCGCGTCGGACGGTACCCGTATCCGAATTCATGCTGGTGGTCCCGGACCCGGCTGGCCCGCGCTCGTCGCGGGTTCTCGACGCGCGGCGCCTGCGCCGTCCGGCGACCCGTCGCGTGCGCGGTCAGTTTCTGGTCGAGGGGCCCCAGGCGGTCACAGCGGGGCTTGCGGTCGGGGCACTGCACGAGATCTTCGTTGGTTCGTCGGCGATGAGCAGGTACGCGGCCCTTGTAGACGGAGCGGGGATACCGGTGCGGGTCATATCGGATGACGCAGTGGCGTCACTGTCCGAGACAGTGACGCCTCAAGGTGTGGTCGGGCTGGCTGACTGCCCGCGCCACCGGGTCGCAGACCTCGATCAACCCCGGCTGGTGGCGATCTGCCTCGACACTCGCGATCCGGGCAATGCGGGGACGATCATCAGATCCGCGGACGCCGCGGGCGCGGACGCGGTGGTGTTCGCCGGGTCGTCGGTGGACCCGTTCGGGGGCAAGGCTGTCCGAGCGTCCGCGGGCAGCATCTTTCACCTACCGGTGGTGACCGACATCGATCTCGACGACGCGGTCCGCCAGCTGCGGGACCACGGCTGCCGCATCGTGGCGACGAGCCCGCTCGCGCCGCGGGATCTCGACGCCGCGGCGGACGCGGGGGAGCTCGACGTGCCCACCGGGTGGCTGTTCGGTAACGAGGCACACGGTCTCCCCCGTGCCGGCGTGGTGTCCGCGGACGCGGTACTTCGGGTGCCGGTGTACGGTCAGGCCGAGTCGCTGAATCTTGCGGTGGCGACGGCGATCTGCCTGTACGCGTCAGCGCGCGCGCAGGCGAGGTCCGGGTCCGGGGCTCCAGGCGCCGGGGGAGGTGGACGGCTGTGACACACACGGTCACGTCGGCTCCCGACCAAGCTCGCAATCCACCGGCGGACGGGGAGCTACTGCCCGGTCCCGGGCCGCGGGCGGATGGGACGCCGTACCACGAGGCACCCACCGTGCCACCGGTGTCCTGGGACGATCTCCCGGACGGGATCGTGATGGTGGACGCGGACGGGCGGGTGCAGGTGTTCAACGCCGCGGCCGTCAAGATCACCGGTGTCGCGGCGACCGCCGCTGTGGGAGGTCATCTCACCGACGTCCTGCCGTTGCTGGACGAGCGGGGCAATGACTGGTGGGAGTGCTCACGGGTGAGCCGCAACCTGCCACGGGTGACCGGTCAGCCCGAGCGTCGACTCACGTTCGCAGGTCCCCAGCGTGAACGTGATCTTAACGTGACCGTCCGTTACGTCCGCGTCGAGGGGCAGCTGGTGCAGGTTGCGTTGTCCCTGCGGGACACGGCAAGTCGGGAGCGGCTGGAGCGCAACCGCGCCGACCTGGTGTCCACGGTCGCGCACGAACTGCGGTCACCGCTGACGAGCGTGAAGGGGTTCACGGCCACGCTGTTGGCGAAGTGGGACCGGTTCACCGAAGAGCAGAAGAAGCTCATGCTCAACACCGTCAACACCGATGCGGACAGGGTCACCCGACTGCTGGCCGAGGTGCTCGATGTGTCGCGCATCGACTCCGGTCGGATCCAGATGCGCAAGCAGATCGTGGATCTTGATCTGACGCTGCGCCGGGTCGTGGACGGCAAGGTCGCGGCCGGGGAGGCCACCCATGACCGGTTCGCGGTGTTCACTGACGGTAAACTGCCGGAGATGTGGCTGGACTCCGACAAGATCGAACAGGTGTTGCACAATCTTGTCGACAACGCGCTGCGCCACGGTGCGGGTACCGTCACCATTGCCATGCGCGGCACGCCGACCGGGGCCGATGTGACCGTGGCGGACGAGGGCGAGGGTGTGCCCGAGGCGAGTGCGTCCCGGGTTTTCGCGAAGTTCTGGCGCGGCGCCACCCGTGGTAACGGAACAGGCCTCGGGCTCTACATTGCCAAGGCGCTCATCGAGGCGCATGGCGGGACGATCATGGTCGGGCGGGCGCCGGGTGGTGGCGCCGAGTTCCGATTCGTCGTGCCCGCCGGAGCACCCGTCTTCCCCTGAGGTCTGATCGCCAGAAGCCAGATCATCTGGAGTCTGATCACCTGGAGCGACGTCGCAACCCGGTGGGCGCCCCGGCCCGCATCCCGCACCCGGCCTGCGTCCGCCCGTTTGTGGCGGGTGCCGGTCGGGATCTCACCTGATGGTCGGTTCGACCATCAACGATCTCAATGAGGATGACCAGCGTGTCCCCGTCCCCACCGAGCGCTGACTCGAACCATGCCGACCGCGACCCGACCGACCGCGACCCGACCGGTCCGGACCAGCTCGATCCCGAGCAGCTCGCCAGGATGTGCGCGCAGGCGTCCGAGGCGATCGCCGCCGCAGGCGATCTCGACGAGCTCGCCGCCGTCCGCACCTCGCATGTGGATGGCCGCTCTGCTCCGCTGGCGCTGGCGCGCCGGGTGCTCGGCGCCTTGGCGCAGGCGGACCGTGCCGCAGCCGGGCGCCGGCACAACGATGCCGCAGCCTCGGTCCGGGCACTCTATGAGACACGGCTCGCCGAGCTCACCGCCGACCGGGACGCCCGGGTCCTCGTCGAGGAGCGGGTTGACGTCACCGTGCCGGTGGATCGCGCTCCGCGGGGAGCGCGGCATCCGATCACGGCGCTGTCCGACTACCTGGTGGACGTATTCGTGGCGATGGGTTACGAGGTCGCGGAGGGGCCCGAGGTCGAGCACGACTGGTTCAACTTCGAGGCGCTGAACCTCGACCCCGATCATCCTGCGCGCAGTTCTCATGACACCCTCTACGTCGACCCGATGGGCAGCGGGCTGCTGTTGCGCACGCATACCTCGCCGGTGCAGGTCCGCGCGCTGCTGTCGCGTCCGCTGCCGGTGTACGTCGTGTGCCCGGGACGGACGTATCGCAACGACGCCGTCGACGCCACGCACTCGCCCGTATTCGGTCAGATTGAGGGCCTCGCGGTCGATGAGGGCATCACCATGGCCGACCTACGCGGCACGCTGGATGTGTTCGCCCAGGCCCTGTTCGGTTCGGGTCTGTCGACGCGACTGCGGCCGCACTACTTCCCGTTCACCGAGCCGTCGGCAGAGCTCGACGTCGTCTGTTTCGCCTGCCGCGGCGAGGCTGCCCGCCAGCCGTGCCGGGTGTGCTCCGACGAGGGTTGGATCGAGGTCGGTGGCTGCGGGATGGTCGACCCGAACGTGCTCGTCGCCTGCGGCGTCGACCCGTCCCGCTACAGCGGGTTCGCATTCGGAATGGGTCTGGAACGTGCGGCGATGATTCGGCACAACGTCCGCGAGATCCGCGACTTCGTTGACGGTGACATCCGTTTCGGTCGTCTGTTCGGGACGGGGATCTGATCATGAAAATTCTCATGTCGTGGCTGCGGGAGGCCGTCGACGGCCTGCCACCGGCGAAGGCGGTCGCCGAGGCGCTGATCAGGGCCGGTTTCGAGGTGGAGTCCGTCGAGTCCGTCGGTCACGACCTCGCCGGGGTCGTCGTCGGCGAGGTCGTCTCGATCGAGGTCGTCGAGACCAAGAAGAAGAACGTGCGCTGGGTGGATGTCGCGGTGTCGCAGACCGGCACCCGCGGGGTGATCTGCGGGGCGTTCAACTTCGAGGTCGGCGACCGGGTGGCGGTGGCGTTGCCCGGCGCGGTGCTGCCCGGCGGCTTCACCATCACCGCGCGCAAGACCTATGGGAAGCTCAGCGACGGGATGATCTGTTCGCTCCGTGAGCTGGGCATCGGTGACGATCATGACGGCATCCTGGTGCTGCCGCCTGAGACCCCGCTGGGCGTGGACGTCGCCGAGCTGCTGGATCTCGCCGACGACGTCCTTGACATAGCCGTCACCCCGGACCGTGGTTACGGCCTGTCGGTCCGCGGGATCGCCCGGGAGGTGGCGACCGCGTTCGGGCTGACGTTCCATGATCCTGCCGCCGTGGTTGCCGGTGGCAGCGACGCCGGCGACGCCGGCGGCGCCGGCGGCGCCGGCCTCGGTGAGCGCAGCGACGCACCGGCCACGCTCGGGTACCCGGTCGTGGTGGCGGACCCCGAGGCCTGTACCCGCTACGTCGCCCGGGTCGTGCGCGGGGCCTCCCCGGGTGCGCAGACCCCATTGCGCCTTGCCCGCCGCCTCACGCTCTCGGGCATGCGGCCGGTCTCGGTGCCGGTCGACATCACCAATTTGATCATGTTGGGGCTGGGGCAGCCGCTGCATGCCTTCGACCGGGCGAAGCTGTCCGGCCCGATCGTGGTCCGCCGGGCCCGTGAGGGCGAACGGCTGGTCACCCTCGACGGTGTCAAACGGGAACTCGACCCCGAAGATCTCGTGATCGCGGACGACTCCGGGGTGGTGGCGTTGGCCGGTGTGATGGGTGGCGCGTCCACCGAGATCTCGTCGGACACCACCGAGATCCTGATTGAGGCGGCCCATTTCGACCCGATCGCGGTCGCCCGCACGGCCCGACGTCACCAGCTCACCTCGGAGGCGTCCCGTCGGTTCGAACGTGGCGTCGATCCGGCGCTCGCGCCGGTGGCCGCGCAGGCTGCGGTCCGGCTGCTCACCGAGCTCACCGGCGCCACGGTCGAGGCCGGGGTGACCGACATCGACCAGCGGCGGCCGGCGCCGACCATCCTGTTCCCCGTCGCCGAGACCACCCGGCTCGGCGGCCGTCCCTACCCGCCCGATGTCGTCCGCCGACGCCTGACCGAGGTCGGCTGCCTGGTCACCGAGGCACCCGGGCCACACCGCCCGGGCGGTGTCGGCGGTGTGTCCACGGA
>NZ_CAUVXP010000203.1:8372-9005 GCF_963555955.1 Protofrankia sp. Cas3 | reverse complement strand
GAGGCTGTCTCATGTGGTGAGGCGGGTGTGGCTGACGGAGCATGGGAGGGGTGGGTACTTGTCTTGCTGACCGGCTGGTGCCGGATGATCTGTGGGAGCTGGTGGAACCGTTGCTGCCGGAGTTCCGGTCCCGTCCGCAGGGCGGGGGGACGGCGCCGGTGGAGAACCGGGCGGTGTTCACCGCGATCGTCTATGTGTTGACCTCGGGCTGTTCGTGGCGGCACCTGCCCGACGAGTTCGGGGTGTCCCGGCCGACGGCGCACCGTCGTTTCCAGGCGTGGACTGCTGCGGGGGTGTGGCCGCGGCTGCACCGGGCGGTGCTGGACGTTCACGGCGCCGCGGGCGGTGTCGACTGGTCGTCGGTGATCGTGGACGCGGCGAGCCTGCGGGCAAAAAAGGGGGCCTGTTGACGGGTCCGAACCCGGTCGATCGCGGCAAACCCGGCTCGAAGATCCATATTCTGGTGGACGGGAACGGGCTGCCGCTGGTCGTGGGGGTCTCCGCGGCGAATCTGCACGACAGCCAGGCGCTGCTCCCCCTGGTACGGGGGATCCCCGCAATCGGAGTCGCGGCGGGGTCCCCGGCCGGCGCCGGCCGGGGAAACTGCGGGCGGACAAGGCCTACGACTCCGAC
>NZ_CAUVXP010000203.1:0-7988 GCF_963555955.1 Protofrankia sp. Cas3 | reverse complement strand
TGACTGTTCTCATATCAAAGGTTGACCAGTACTGGTGGTACTCTCCGCCTTCTTGGTCTCCGATACGCACAGCCGCAACTTCGGCAAGCCGCAAAAAATCGTCGGAGACATCTTCTCGGTTGTTGCGTACCGCCGCTGCTGAGCCTCGAAGGAGAAGCCAACCCCATGCCGACAGTTCGGGGGCGGTTGTCGAAGAGATTCGGGGTTCGATTTGCGAGGCGGTCGAACCCGCGAGTGTTTCGGCGTCAACGAACCTGCCTTGTCGAATAAAGAGCCAGCATTGCGAGATAGCCCCAGCCGCCGCGGTGAGTCTGTCCTGCGCCTCGACCGCGTCCGCGATACCCTCGCGAATAGCCGCATAAGCAAGATCGTACTGTCGTACCTGAGTCAGAAACCAGCCTACTAGCTGGTAAACGTTCGCCCGAAGTCTGAATGTCTCTGCCCGCTGCTCCTCGGCAGCAGCTTGCATCAGACTGTTAGCTGTCAGGATCATCTCGGGAAGAATCAGTGCCATAGATTCGAAGTCGTCGGCATGGTATAGAGTCGTCGCGTGAACCAGTTCACTCCGTAGATCGTCGCTGCTGGTTCCGGCGCTCTGCAAGCTCGAATCGGCATCGATTTTGCCACTGATTCCGACGGCTGGCGTCAACACCTGGCGCAACCGAAGGAGGCTGAGCTTATTCTTTTCCTCTTCCGGGCCTACCGGCTCAGGTGCCTTCGCATCGAATAGCGAAGATGTCTCGATGCCGAGAGTCCGTGCGAGCGTGTGTAGCGTCTCAATCCGCGCAGAACCGCCTTGTTCGATTTTTCGAATAGTCGAAATGCTAAGATTCGATCTTTCGGCAAGCTCCTCCTGTGAATAACCACTGCTACGCCGAGATTCCCGAAGATTTTTTCCAAGCGGACCCGTGTCAACCATCGTCGTCCGACTCTCCCTCGTCCCGGCGTGTCTCCACTCGACTAGCGTAACCGTGCCTACGCGGTTGCCTCGAGGTTCGCGCCGGTCACAACACGTTCTAGCGCCAAGGGCATGTGGCGCCTAGCCGGGTTCGATGGCAGTACATGATCGAATTAGAACGTCACGTCACGGACAAGGTCGAAGACCCCTTGTCAATTTTCCCTATTGCCGGTCGCTCGTGATGGGAACGGAGGCGTCGAGCGCTGCCAGCGTCTGCTGCGCAATGGCGAATGCCCGGTTGGAGCGGGGCAGGCCGCTGTACAGCGCCGTGTGCAGCAGCACCTCACCGATTTCAGCCGGGGTGAGTCCGTTGCGGATCGCGGCACGCACGTGCATCGCGATCTCGTGGTCGGCACCGAGGGAGGTCAACGCGGCCAGTGTCACGATCGACCGGTCCCGGCGGGTGAGACCGGGCCGCGACCAGACCTCGCCCCACGCGTAGCGGGTGATGAAGTCCTGAAAGGGCGCGGTGAGTTCGGTGGTGTTCGCTGTCGCGCGGTCCACGTGTTCGTCGCCCAGGACGGCGCGGCGCGTCGCATAACCCGCGTTCAACGTCGCGCCCCCGGCGCCGGGCCCCGCACCGTCCGGCGGGCAGAAGTGCTCCAGTAGGAGGCGTGCGACCTCGCCGGACCGCTCGACCGTGACGAGGTGTGCCGCGTTCCCGAGCACCTCGAACCGGGCCCCTGCGATACCGTCGGCGATCGTCTGTGGGTGCTCGGGTGGGATGGCCGGATCGTCGGCCCCGGCGATGACCAGCGTCGGCGCGGCGATGCGAGCGAGATCGGGGCGCAGATCCATGGTGGCGATCGCCTCGCAGCACTGCGCGTAGGACTCCGCATCGGTGCACCTCACCATGGCCACGAGCGCCGCCACCAGGCCGGGGTCGCGGGCCGCGAGGCCCGGTGTCACCCAGCGCTGGACGACTGCGTCGGCGATCGGGCCCAGCCCGTCGCGCCGCACCGTGGCGGCACGGTCGAACCTGGCCTTCGCGGGCGGCAGGTGGGCCGACGTGCAGAGCAGAGCCAGCCGGGCGATCCGCTGCGGATGGTGCGCAGCGATCCACATGGCTGTCATCCCGCCGAGGGACAGACCGGCCAGGTGGACGCGGGTGACGCCCAGATCGAGCTCGATCCGGTCCAGCACGGCCAGGACGTCGCGAGCCAGCTCGTCGATCGTGCACGGCGGGCCGGGCGGGCCGGGCGGGCCGGGCGGGCCGGGCGGGCCGGCGGGTGAGCGGCCGTGGCCGCGGCTGTCGATCCGCACGACGCGGAACCGCTCGGCGAGGACGGCGACCTGCGGATCCCACATCGCGGTCGACGCGCCGATGGAGTTGAGCAGCACGAGCACCGGTGCGCTGCGCGGTCCCTCGGCGAGGGAGTGGAGATCGACGGTCATCGGTGTCGTCCCGCAAGATAGTGATCGACGATGTCGCCGGCATGGCCGACATCGGTGCTCGGCCGGACCCGGGCGTCGATTGCCTGCATACATCGTAGATTGCGGCTCATAGCGTCCCGGTCGACATGCAGGCCCGACAGCGATACGCGCAGTCTGGCCGCAGCGCCGCCCGCCACGTTGAGCAGCGCGGTGAGCGGTGCCCACTCGGCGTGCCACGGACCGGCGCCGCGCTGCAGCTCGCCGGGCATCGCGGCGAGAAGGGTTGCCACCAGGCCGGGCGCCTGTGCGGCGGCGGCCCGGGCCGTCACGGCCGCGATCGGGTTCTGCTTGTGTGGCATCGCCGATGATCCGCCACCGACGCCTTCGGCCACCTCGCCGAGTTCGGTCTGGGCGAGCAGCACGATGTCGGTGGCGATTTTGCCGACCGCGCCGGACGCCGCGCCGAGCGCGCCGGCGAGTTCGGCGATGCGGACGCGCTCGGTGTGCCAGACCGTGCCCGGGTCGGTCAGCCCGAGTTCATCGGCCAGGGCGGCGCGGACGGCCGGACCGCCCGGATACAGCGCGGCAAGCGTGCCGGCGGCGCCACCCAGCTGCACGGCCAGGTCCTCCCGTACCGCCCGCAGGCGACGGCCGGCTCGGTCGAGGCCTTCTCCCCAGCCGGCCGCTACCGCCCCGAACGTGGTGGGCACCGCCTGCTGAAGCAGCGTTCGTCCGGCCATCGCGGTGTTTCGATGGTCACGTGCGAGCACGGCGCATGCGTCGGCCGCGCCGTCGAGTCCGCCGCCGACGACGGCCGTAGCCCGGTGCGCCACCAGCATGGCCGCGGTGTCGAGGATGTCCTGGCTGGTGGCGCCGAGATGGACGACCGAAGCGGCGTGCTCATCCGCGGCTTGCGCGAGCGCGACCCGAAGCCGGCGGACCAACGGGATCACCGGGTTGCCGTCGGCGGCGGCCTGCCGACCGAGCTCGCCGGGATCGTGGGCGGCCGCCTGCGCGCAGGCAGCCTCGATCTGCGTCGCCGTCGCACCGTCGATCAGTCCTACCGTCGCGCAGGCACGAGCCAACGCGGCTTCGACGTCACACAATGCGCCGAGCCAGGCGCGGTCGTCGGTGGTGGCGGCGACCGCGGTCGCACCGAAGATCGGATCCCACAGGGCATTCACCGGTTCACCGTCCTGGTCGCCCAGCATGATCGCACCGATGTCTTCGCCATCAGATCGCGAAGAACGGGGTCTCGTCGTGACCCTGTATCCGGATGTCGAAACGCAGGCCGCCGTTCTCCTGTTCCACCGCTGTCAACAGGCGCCGCTGTGCAGGTTCGAGCCCGCCCAGCACCGGATCGGTCGCGTTGGCCGCGGCCTCGTCGGGGAAGTAGATCCTCGTGACGAGGCGATGCAGCAGTCCGCGCGCGAGGACGGACACGTCCAGGTGCGGCGCCTCGGTGCCACCGTCGCCGGCTGGCAGCGGCCCGGGCTTGAGCGTGTGGAAGACGAACGTGCCGTCGGATTCGGTCGGGCATCGGCCGAATCCCCGGAACCCGATGTGGGCACGGGCGCCGCGCGGATCGTCAGGGTGGTTGAAGCGTCCGGCGGGGTCGGCCTGCCAGATCTCAATGAGGCCGTCGGGGACTCCGTCACCGGCGCCGTCGATCAGCCTTCCGGTGATCGTAAGCAGGCCCGCGGTCCCGGGGGCGACGACATTTGAGCCATCCGCCCAGGCCAGCACGATGGCCAGGTACGGCCCGACGGTCTGCGACGGTGTCGATCCGAGCAGCTCAGTCATCGTGCGGCTCGCTCTCGAAGGGGGTCTGGTCGCGTCCACGCAGCACGATGTCGAACCGGAAACCGAGCGCCCAGTGGTCCGTCGTCACATCGTGGTCGTAGGAC
This sequence comes from Protofrankia sp. Cas3, assembly GCF_963555955.1. NCBI lineage: Bacteria > Bacillati > Actinomycetota > Actinomycetes > Frankiales > Frankiaceae > Protofrankia > Protofrankia sp. Cas3. The sequence continues at coordinate 3,749 of NZ_CAUVXP010000203.1, read as the reverse complement.
GCCACCATCCGCGCCTTGGCCTTCTCGTCCGGGACGGAGTTGTAGATCGGGTCCTGGACGAACAGCGGATCGTCCGGGAAGTACATCTGCGTGATCAGCCGTTGAGCGAAGGCCCGCCCGAAGACCGAAAAATGGATGTGCGCCGGCCGCCAGGCGTTGTGATGGTTCTTCCAGGGGTATGCCCCGGGCCTGATCGTGGTGAACCGGTACCGGCCCTGGCCGTCGGTGACCGTGCGGCCCAGCCCAGCGAAGTGCGGATCCAGCGGCGACGGCCACTGGTCGCCGACGTGCCGGTACCGGCCGCCGGCGTTGGCCTGCCACACTTCGAGCAGGGCGCCCGGCACCGCGCGGCCACCCGAGTCCAGCAGCCGCCCATGGACGACGATCCGCTGCCCGCACGCTTCACCTCCGTCGTATCGGGTCAGGTCGTCCTCGCCCGGCCCGACCCGCTCGGAGCCGAACAGCGGCCCGGTGACCTCCGTGAGCCGATGTGGCAACAGATGCAGTGGCCTGGTCGGATGGCGCAGCGCGGTGCTCTTGTACCCCGCGAACGACAACGAGGGGTGGGTTCCCTCGGCGTCCACGCGATAGCCGGTCGGCATCCGCAGCGGCTGCGCCACGTCCACGTCCACGTCCACGTCGTTCATCGGTATGACCATCCTTGTGCGTAGGGCAGCCCGGTGTAGTTCTCGGCCAGCGACGTCGCCATCGCCGTGGACGACACGACGTAGTCGAGTTGAGCCAGCGCGAGCTGCTCGCCGAAGACGTCGTCGTCGGGCGAGCGGTGCAGCATCGAGGTCATCCAGCAGGAGAAGTGGGTTGCGCGCCAGACCCGGCGCAGCGCGGTTTCGGTGTAGGCGGCGAGCAGGTCGTCCCGACCTGCGGCGTAGTAGCCGCCGAGCGCCCGGGACAACAGGCGGACGTCGGCCACGGCGAGGTTCATCCCCTTCGCGCCGGTGGGCGGGACGATGTGCGCCGCGTCCCCGGCGAGGAACAGCCGGCCGTGCTGCATCGGCGTCACCACGACACTGCGCATCGGCGTAATCCCTTTGTCCAGCAAAGGGCCTTCGGTCAACGCGAAGCCTGTGTCGTCGGCTAGGCGAGTATGCAGCTCCGCCCAGATTCGATCATCGGGCCATTCGCTGAGATCCTCGCCGGGTGAGACCTGGAGGTACATTCTGGTGACGCTCGGTGAGCGCATGCTGTGTAGCGCGAAGCCGTTGGCGTGCCGGGCATAGATCAGCTCGTGCGAGGACGGCGGCGCGTCGGCGAGGACGCCGAGCCACGCGAACGGGTAGCTGCGTTCGTAGCTCACGAGGTCGGGCAGGTAGCTGCGGCTCACGCCGTGGAACCCGTCTGTGCCGATGACGAAGTCGCAGTCCAACACGTGGCGCGCGCCGTCCTGGACGAACTCGATGCGCGCCTCCTGGGGGTCGAGACCGGCCAGCGCGACGTCCTCGATCTCGAATCGCACGTCGCCACCGGCGTCGAGACGCGCCGCGATCAGGTCCTTTACGACCTCCTGCTGCCCGTAGACCATGATGCCGCGACCGGTGAGCGCGGTGAAGTCGATACGGTGGCTGCGCAGCCCGAAGCGCAGCTCGGTGCCCGTGTGCACCAGTCCCTGCGCGTCCATCCGTTTACCCACGCCGGCCTCGCGCAGCGTCTGGACCGTCCCGTGCTCGAGGACCCCGGCGCGGACGCGGCGTTCGACGTAGGCACGGTCCCGGCGCTCGAGCACGACAGACTCCACCCCCTGCAGATGCAGCAGGTGAGCGAGAAGAAGCCCGGCCGGCCCCGCGCCGACGATGCCGACCTGTGTGCGCATGCGGGCAGCCCCTTCGCCGGTGACCGATGTCGGATGTCGGATGTCGGATGTCGGATGTCGGATCAGCGTGCCCCAGACTCGGCCGGTGCGGGCCTAGACTTCCGTCAGGCGGAAGACCTCTTCGAAAGCGACACGCGATGAACGGCAGGCGACGCGCGTCCGGCACCCAGCGGGTCCTGGCGATCCTCGACTGCTTCTGCGCAGACCGCCCGACGCTGGCGCTGTCCGAGATCAGCCGGCTGGCCGGGTTGCCGCTGACCACCACGCATCGTCAGGTGGGCGAGCTGGCGCGCTGGGGCGCACTGGAACGTGATCACGACGGCCGGTATCGCATCGGGCTACGGCTGTGGGAGGTCGGCGCGCTGGCGCCGCGCAGCATCGGGCTGCGCGAGGCCGCGCTGCCGTTCCTCGAGGATCTCTACGAGGTCACCCACGAAAACGTCCAGATCGCCGTACTGGACGGGCCGGATGTCGTCTACGTGGAAAGGATCTCCGGCCGGCAGGCGGTACACATCGTGAGCCGACCGGGCAGCCGGTTGCCCGCGCACGCGACGGGCGTCGGACTTGTGCTCCTCGCCCACGCGACCAGCGACGAGATCGACGCGGTGCTCGCCGGCCCGCTCAAGCGCTACACCGAGCACACCATCACCGACCCGACCCGGCTGCGCCGCGCCATGGCAGAAGTCCGCCGGACCGGCTACGCGATCAGCGACCGCCAGATCGAGACGGTCTCCGTCTCGGTCGCGGCACCGGTCTACGACTCGACCCGCACCGTCGTCGCGGCGCTGTCGATCGTCGTCGCGGCCAAGGCCGGACACGCTCGACGCTACGTGCCGGCTGTGCTGGCCGCGGCGCGCGGGATCTCCCGCCACCTCGGTGCCGGCCGCGAGAACATCGCAGCTGTCGACTGACCGCACCCAGGGCGGGTTCAAACGGTCATAGCGACGCTCTGGATGTGTTCGGCCATATCGTCCGTTTTCTCGACGAGCACCAGTGAGCCACGCCAGCTCGACCTGAGTCGACTCCGCCCGGCGACGTGCATCTCGAAGCATCGTTGCCGCCATGTCACCGTTAGAGCGCCCGGCAACAGGGGCGTGTATCACGCGTGATACACTAATATCCATGGCTGAGGTGACGGTTCGTGATCTGCGTAACCACGGCGGTGAGATTCTTGACCGTGTCATGGGCGGGGAGTCGTTGACGGTGACGCGGGATGGCCGTGCGGTTGCGGAGCTACGACCGTTGCCGCGCCGTCCCCTACCGGCATCCCTGCTTCTGGAGCGGTGGCGTCGCATGCCGGCCGTCGATCCTGTGCGGCTCAGGGCGGATATCGACAGTGTGCTGGACCCGGCGCTGTGACAGGTCCGTCGTGCAACCATGAGCGTGGTGTCCTCGACACCAGTACTGTGATCATGCTGTCTCGGATCGAGGACCCAGCCAGCCTTCCTGCGGAGCCGTTCATCACCGCGGTCACGCTGGCCGAGCTTTCGGTCGGACCGCTGGTCGCGACGACGGACGGGGAGCGCGCCGCCCGCCAGGCCCATGTTCAGCAGGCAGAGGCCGACTTCGACCCGCTGCCCTTCGACGCGGCAGCGGCCCGAGTGTTCGGACGTGTGGCGGCCTCGTTGCGGCGGGCTGGCCGCAAACCTTCGGCCCGTGCGTATGACGCCATGATCGCAGCCACGGCGCTATCTCATGAACTACCTGTGTACACGTGCAATCCCGCCGATTTCTCCGGCATCGACGGACTCACGGTGGTTGCCATCCCAGTACCGAGTGCGCCGAGAGACTAGGGCATGCGGCGAGGAGGCTTGAGTGGAATCCGAGAGGCCACCGGGAGCAGGATCGACACGATCGGAAAGTCATGACTTCACCTGAAATTGGTTGGAGGATTAAGCGAATAGCTTGCTGTCAATTTCCG
>NZ_CAUVXP010000202.1:0-8626 GCF_963555955.1 Protofrankia sp. Cas3 | reverse complement strand
GGGCCAGTACGATGAGGCTGCGCAGTTCTTCGACCGGGCGCTGCAGCTGTTCCGCCAGTCCAACAGCCCGGCCGCGGAGGCCGAAACGCTGGTGTGCCTGGCCATGTGCCACGGCAACCGCAAGGAACTCTCCGAGGCCATCACCTGCTTGTCGATGAGCCTGACGATCGCGCGGGATCTCGACAATCGGCCGCTGGAGGCGTACGCACGGCGCCGCCTCGGTGACCTCTACCGCAGCCAGACGCGACTGGAACGCGCCCTCGCCGCGTACAACGACTCCCTGACCCTGCTCGCGGCCCTGCCGGATCCGCTGTGGGAGCCGCGCATCCTGATCAGCCGCGGGGACATGCTCGCGCGGATGGACGACCTTCCCAGCGCTCGGCGATCCTGGCAGCAGGGCATCAACCTGCTACGCAAGACCGGCTCTGCGGAACTCGCCGTCGCGGAGCAACGACTGTCCTCGACCGCACCGGTCAGGCCCGCCCAGTTCGGCGCCGGCCGGCTGCTCGGCGGATTCGACCCCGCCTACTTCATCAGCCGCGCCGCCGCCAGCCGGCGGATCGTGCGGGTCCTCAACACGTGGACCGACCTGGTCGCCCCCCAGCATGAGCCGGGGTTCGCAACGGCCGTGGGCAGCGCGCTGGACGGCGGTGCACTGGTGCAGATCCTCCTGCTCGACCCGGACTCGCGTGCCGCCGCGCAACGAGAGGAAGATCTAAGCCGCAGCGTCAACGTCCCTGACACGATCAGAATTAACCTGCGCCGGCTCGACGCCATCCGAACGGGTCTGGACCCGCGCCTGCGGCACCGGATGTCCGTGCGTGTCTACAGTGAGCAACCACTGACGAGTTACCACCGGTGGGACAACGGGGCCATCGTGTCGACGTATCCGGTTGGTCGCTCCTCGGCGGCTTCCACCCAGCATGAGACGACGGTCGACTCCACCCTCGTCCAGTTCATCGAGCAGCGCTTCGACAGCCTGTGGGGCCCGGAGGTCAGCACCGGGCTTGACGACTATCTGGGGCTACCGCTGCTGATCGATTCGCGAACGGACGGCTCGTCTGCGCTCACCGTGCAATACGTGCGGATCGAAGACTCGGTCTACGTGGCCGATGACACGTTGGCCCGGCTGGTCCGCGACAGCGGCCCGGACGGCGTTCTCACGCAGGTCGCCGGGTCTGGCCGTCATCCCCTGCTGACGTTGGGGAGATGCCGTGCGCTGCTCTGTCGTGACGACGCCTCCCGTCTCCGCGTGTTCTTCGCCCAGAAGTACGGGACGGAACACGACGGCGTGCTGCGCTTGTCACCGCTGCGGTCGGTGGGCCCCACGATACGGTTATGACCGTGGGACGCGGCGGCGAAACCGGTGAAGCTGCGGCACAGAGCTGCCCGCTGGTGACTGTCGACCTGTGGGGGGTGCATCCCCGTCATGTCCCACACGCAGTCGCGAGAATGGCACTGGACCGCCGGCACCTGCGGCGCACGACCGGCGTCGTCTTCGCCCGATCGCTCGGCACCGGACGCGGCCAGACCTTCGGTCTGCGCGACGCCGACGTGCTGCGCTGGGGTCTGCTGACCGTCTGGGCTTCCGCGCGCGAGGCGGCCGCGTTCGAACGGTCCGCCATGATCGGCGCATGGTCTGCAATCGCACACGAACGGTGGCGAGCTGAGCTCCACCCGCTGTCGTCCCGCGGGAGGTGGGCCCGCCAGCGTCCGTTCGGCGATCCGGTGACGCAGCCTGCGGGTCTGACGCACCCGGCGGATCCGATTGCGGCGATCACCAGAGCCAGGCTGTCGCTGCGGCGGGCACCCGCCTTCTGGCGCGCGGTGCCGCCGGTGGCCGAGGACCTCGCCCGATGCGAGGGCCTGCGGTTCGCGGTGGGGATCGGCGAGGCACCACTCGGCCTGCTGGGAACGTTCAGCGTCTGGGACGATGCCGAGGCATTGTGCCGGTTCGCCTACGGCAGCCCGGCCCATGCCGATGTCGTTCGCCGCACTGTCGACGGCGGCTGGTACAAGGAAGAGCTCTTTGCGCGTTTCGCCGTTCTACGTACCCACGGAACAGTTAAGGGCCGTGACCCGCTGGCACGATCCGAACAGGGGCCCGAACCTGGCGGATCAGTTTCACCGATCCGGCAGCAACCGCGAAAAACCTGATCATGGTTTATCCCGCGTGCTCGGACGCCCCACGGTAGCCGGGACGAAAATTCCCGACCCCCGTCATCCGATCATGACGGACGAGTCGGGTCGACAGTGGCGTCGGTCACCAAAAGATCCACACCGTTAACCAACCATTGAAGATCATGCGGCACGCTGGAAGTTATGCCGAGCGCAGATCTTCACCACGAGCCGGACCGCGACGCACGCCACTACAAGGACCCTTCATTACACACGAGACCATAAACATGCCTTCCGGTAGCCGTGTTTCACTTGAGATTGATAGCCGAAGGAAACAGGAATGTCTACACCCGCCGAGTCCGGCGTACGCGTCTACTCTCACCAGCTGCATGACACCCGCCGGGTCCTCATCGCGACCGGGGTGAGCGAACCCACCCGACTGTCCCTGACGTCGCTTCCGACGGTGTACCTACGAGCGGACCTCGCAGCCACCCCGTCCGCGCTGCCCGAGGCGCTGTCGACGTTGCGACCCCACACCCTGATCGTTGGCGCGAACACCGTGGACGCGGCCGCAATAGCCGCCTGGACCGCGGCGGTTCATGCCCAGGAAGATCCTAATGGACTTCTGATCGTTCGCCGTGGCACCTCACTCGCGGCCATCGACCGTGACTGCGCAGCCGCCCATGGCATCACGGTCGTCAACACTCCCGAGGTCAACGCTCGCCATATCGCCCGTTTCGTCGTCAACGCGCTGCTCATCGATGAACCTGACCCCCACCTGGATCCCGGCACGGTGACCGTGGGCCTGATCGGCGCCGGCGCGATCAACGGGCGAGTCGCGCAGGCCGCCGCAGCCCGAGGTCATCGGATTCTCGTTCACACACCGTCCCTGACCGCCGACCCACAGGCGCGGGTCAACTGGCTGTCCGCGCACGCGCCGGCGGACGCGACCGTCACCTTCGCCCCCGACGTCGCCACCGTTTTCGCCGGCTCCGACCTGCTCAGCATCGCCGTGCCGCTGACCACCAGCGGCCTGCACCCGACCGACGGACTCGTCGGCACCAACCACGTCAAGGCATTCGCCGGCACCCGGATCGTGGCGATCTGCGAGCCGGAGGTTCTCCTCGAAGACGCGATCATGCACGCCTACTCCAGACGCGAGCTGACGGTTGTCATCGACAATGCGCCCGGGCTGGTCGACCCCCTGCGCCAGCGGATCCTGGAGCGGTTTCCCGACGGCACAGCGTTGCGTCCGGGCTTCACCGTCAGTTCAGCCGCGATGCGCATGCCCGGCTGTGCCGAAGATCTTGACCAGGCGGTCCTCACCGTGGTGGCCACCAGCGAGGTTGCCGATCTGTTCGCCGGCCTGGACGCCGGCCGGACCCCCGGGCCGGCGGCCACCGCACCGGCAACCAGCGCACCGGCAACTACCGCACCGGCGGGGTGCGGCGCCGAACCGACGGCTGACCGTCGCGAGCATGGCCGGCGTCATCATCGGATCGATCCCGGCGAGATAGTGATCATCGGTGCCGGGATCGTCGGGTTGACCATCGCCCTGAGCCTGCACACAGCCGGCTGGCGCAAGCTGCGGGTACTGGACGCGGCCCCGGCCGACCGCACCGACCCCAACCTGCAGGGCACGACCTACCGCGGTACCGACGGGCGCCACCTGTCGCTGACCGAGACGATCCCGCACGCCGACGCATCCCGGCGCACGGTTCTGCGCCGCCCGCCCACGGACGGCGGATGGCAGCTACGCGACCCGATCACCCTCAATGATACCGAACGTGACTGGGTCACGGCGTTCGAGGAATTCACCGACCGTGCCGGGTTGCGTGCGCTCACAGTCGATCTCGCGATCGGTCTCAACCGTCTGGGCCTTCGCGGCTGGGAGGCATTGTTCGCTGCCTACCCGCACGCCTTCGATCGGCTGCGCAGGGATGCCCGGCTGCCCCGCTGTTACCTGTCTGCGCCGGATCTCGCCGCCGGGATGCGGCTGCAGAGCGCGATCAACTCCACAGCCAGGGTCCTTGGCCCGGATGAGATTGCGCTGCGCTGGCCTGCGCTCGTCACAGCCACCGCCGACCGGGTCGCCGACCTGGATCACTCGACCCCCGTATCCGTCGCGTCCGTTCACGGCGCTGTCGAGGTCGACGGGTATGCCGTCAACATTCACCAACTTGCCGACACCATCGGTAATCTGGTCGTAGCTGCTGGTGTACCCGTGCATTCCGGTAGTCCGGTACGGTCCCTGCGCAGGATCGCGAACGGCAACCCGGCCGGAAGCTCCGACGACCTTCCTGATGATCTTCCCGGCGACGGTTCGCACGACAGCTCCGATGACCATCCCCGCACCGAATCGGACGCCGAATCGGGCACCATAGAACTCGTCCTCGACGATGGCACAACCATGCGGGCCGGCACCGTCATCGTGACGATCGGCGGGCGTGATCTGGTTGCCCTCCTGGGCGAGGACGCACCATCAGCCGGCGCGGTCCAGCACGTTCTCGGAGTTTCGTTGACGCTGCCCAACCCCGGTCTGCGACACGCCCTCAAGGTGCACGCGCCGGACCCCATCGGGGTCGTGAACATCACCTTGTCCCCGGACTCCGCCCTGATACACGCCAGCGGAGGTTTCGGTTACCTGGGGCTCGCACGGCCTGCGCCGGACGATCCGCGGGTCGCGGAACTGATGGCGGCGCTGGAGGACATCGTCGGGCGGCTACTCGCCCCGCCGCAGGGCTCGGACGGACCGCACCGGATCCTCGACCGCCGCACCTGCGAACGTCCGATGACCCCGGACGGCCTGCCGGTGCTGGAAGCCGTGGACGCCTTCGGCGGGCAGGTGGTCGTGGCGGCCGGGACCAACGCGGGTGGCGCGGTCCAGGCACCGGCCCTCGCCATCCTGCTCGACGGCCTGCTCGCCGGCGAACGCGGCGGGATCCACCTGGCGCTGCGCCCGGATCGGGCCAGCCTGCGGAGCACCTCGGTACCGGTGTCGGTCTGATCCGAGTCGGACACCGTCTCCCAGGCCGCAGCGCCGCGAATCGAAGCGTCCCGAAGCAGAACTAAGCGGAACTAAGCTGAACTGAGCGGAACAACCGGTGATCTCGTGGTCCGACATCCCGTGGATCGTCGCCACGTCGGACCACGAGAGGTCCGGTCGCCCACCGGGCCGGACCGGCGGTGGAGGCGGCTGCTCGGCACCGGACAGCCGAGTTGACCAGCATCCATCGCCCCGCCCACCGCCCCGCCCACCGGCCCGGCCACCAGCGCGTGCGGGTGTCGGCGGAACGGGGTTGGGCACAACGCCCCGAGCACCCGTTATTGTCGAGCACCTTGGATGGTGTATGAGACGGACACGCCCCGCGCGTGGCCAACCGGCGACTGGCCGATCACCGTGGCGCGGGGCGAGGACGAAGACGCGAGGGAGGCAGGCTTGATGGAGCACATCGGGCTGGTCCGCTGGACACCCGCGCGGATGCGTGCCCGGCTGAGCGACGTCATCGGTGTCTACAAGGCCGCCTTCCTCGACGTCCACGAGGCTGATCCGGCGCGGGCGGCCATCGAGCGAACCATGCACGCACGCCGGCACGCTGAGCGTCGGGATCTGCGGGCGGTGGCGGCGCTGCTGCCAGACGACCGCCTGATCGGCTTCGCGTATGCCCTGCCCGGGCAGAAGGGCCAGTGGTGGCATGACGTCGTCTGCGACGCGCTGCAACCCGAGGACGCCGCGGTATGGCTCAGCGACTGCCTGGAGATCGTCGAGTTCCACGTCCTGCCGGAGTTCCAGGGACGGGGGGTCGGGCGCGAACTGATCCGGGAGCTGCTGCGCGAGGCTCCGCAACGCACAGCAGCGCTGTCGGCGCTGGAGCTTCCCGACAGCCGGGCCCGGCGGCTGTATGCCAGTGAGGGCTTTGTGCCGCTGCTGTCGAACTTCCAGTTCCCGGGCAGCTGGGTCGAATACGCGGTACTGGGTAAGCACCTCACGGCCACCGAACCCGCCCAGGGGGAACAACCCCGGTCCCGCGGCACGGCCGAACCGCCGACCGGCCGGGCTCAGGGGGCCAACGGCCGGCGGGTTCGTGCGGTCTGAGTGACCGCCCTTGCATGGGTCTTTGCCGCGGTCACCGTCGCCGCACAGATCGCCTATCCGCTGGCCACAAGTGCCGGACGACGTGATCTCACCGTCGCGACGGTGTTGTCGTTCGCCGCGGCCTCGGTCATCCACGCGGCTTGTACCCGCGGCGCCGGATGGGCGGCCAGCATGGTCCTGGTCACCGCCGGCGGCGGGCTTGCCGCCGAGACCGCCGGGGTCCACACCGGTCTCCTCTTCGGCCGCTACGTCTACACCGATGCCCTCGGGCCGGGTGTCGCCGGGGTACCCGTGGTCATCCCGCCAGCCTGGACGATGATGGCCTACCCGGCCTTCACCCTGGGACGCTACGCCGCCCGCCGGCTACCGGGCCAAAGGCGATGCGAGCGTGGTTCTGTCGCATCGCCGGAGGCCGAACTCCCCGGAACACCAGAGGGCCAAGGGCGGAGCGTCGCGGTGACCGCGCTGGTCGGAGGTTGGCTCCTGACAACCTGGGATCTCTTCCTGGACCCGCAGATGGTCGACGCCGGCTACTGGCGCTGGTCGGGCGATGTGCCCGCTCTCAACGGCATCCCCCTGTCGAACGCGGCCGGCTGGCTGGTGGTGGGCATCCTGATCACCGGGGGCCTGGCCCTGATCCCGCGACGGCGAGGCGTCCCGGACGGTCCGTTCGCCGACCGACTGCCGATTGTCATGATCGGATGGACCTACGCCTCATCGTTGCTGGCGAACCTGGTGTTCTTCGACCGTCCCGACGTGGCCCTGGCCGGCGGGATCGGTATGGGGACGCTGCTCGCCGCTGTGGGGGCCGCGGCGATGGCGACGCGCCGGCAGTACCAGCCGACCTCGTGACCCCCCACCGATCGACCCGAGGTCCGCGTGTCCGGCCCTACAGCTGGACACGGCCCTACAGCTGGACACGGCTGTCGCCGGTGGCGAGCGCGGTCGCAGCGGGCGTGCTCGCTGTCCACACCGCCGTGAACGCCCGCCTGTTGCGGGTCCCGCCGAGCGCCGAGCCGGTGGCCGAACTGGTGAGCGTGTTGCTGCCGGTGCGCGACGAAGTCGAGCGGGTGGTCCCATGCCTGTCGGCGGTGCTGGCATCGGTCGCGCTCCCCCACCTCGAAGTGATCGTCTATGACGATGCCTCCACCGATGGAACCGCGGAGCTAGCAGGCGGGATGGCCGACCGTGACAGCCGCGTCCGGGTGGTTCACGGCAGCACAGTGCCGGTCGGATGGCTCGGCAAACCGCACGCGTGCGCCCGGCTCGCCGACGCGGCCCGGGGAAACGTGCTGGTCTTCATCGACGCGGACGTCACCGTCGCCCCGGACGGGATCGCCCGGACGGTCGGATTGCTGCGCGCGACCGGCCTCGACCTTGTCTCGCCCTACCCCCGCCAGGACGCCCACACCCTCGCGGAACGGCTGGTTCAGCCGCTCCTGCAGTGGTCGTGGCTCGCGCTCCTGCCGCTGCGGCTGGCCGAACGGTCCCCGCGGCCGTCGTTGTCCGCAGCGAACGGCCAGCTCCTGTGCGTCGACACGGCTGCCTATCACCGGGCCGGTGGACACACCCGCGTCCGTGACCATGTCCTCGAGGACATCGCGCTCCTGCGGGCGGTGAAGGCCGCGGGCGGGCACGGGGTCGTCGCAGACGGAACGGACATCGCCTGTACCAGGATGTACAACGGCTGGCCGGCCCTGCGTGACGGCTATGCCAAGTCGCTGTGGGCCGCCGGCGGGAACATCGGCGCAAGCGCCGGCCAGGTCGGCGTCCTGGCCTGGCTCTTCGTGCTTCCGGCGATTGCCATGATGCGCGGTTCCCGGGCCGGCCTTGCCGGTTATGTCGCGGCAGTGGCCAGCCGGGTGATCGCGGCACGGCGCACCGGCGGCCGGGCCTGGCCCGACGCCCTGGCGCACCCGCTGTCCATCTGCGTGTACGGCTACCTGACCGCGCTGTCCTGGATTCGACGGCTACACGGCACCGCCACCTGGAAGGGCCGTCGCGTCTGACCGGTGAAAAACGGTGATGCAGCTGGTGAACGGCACACGATGGGAGCCCGATGTCGGGTATCCAACCGCTACGGTCTGCTTTGTGTACGATGTCCGTTCCCTTGGCCCACCCGACGCCGTTCCGCCGCTGTCGAACGCTGGGGCCGCCGTGGGCGGGCTGGTCACCGTCACCGCTGTTACTCTCACGGTCGTCTTCGCCGACGCACCGGGCCTGCGTACATGGTGCACGATCTTTCTGGCCGTGACGGTTCAGGCGTTCCCCTTCCTCGTCCTCGGCGTGCTCATCAGCGGCGCGGTGGCCGCGTTCGTCCCCGACGGCGCGTTGGCCCGGGTACTGCCGCGCCGGGCCGTGCTCGCCGTGCCGCTGGCCGGGGTATCCGGCGCGTTGTTGGCTGGATGCGAA
>NZ_CAUVXP010000201.1:0-8635 GCF_963555955.1 Protofrankia sp. Cas3 | reverse complement strand
CCACCCGTTTGGTTGACATCTGAATCAGCTCCTGTGAACAGTCAGTTGTCGACGAGGTCGAAGAGCTCGTCATCGCTCGCCGCCTCAGTGTCGAACGTGATCGGCTCCTGCCCCTTCTCCTCGAGTTCCCACACCCGTCGGCGGTCCTGGCGCACGTCGGCTATCGCACCCTTGCGGCAATCCCGGAGTTCGTCCTCGGCAGCCATTGTTCCCGATACTCCTTAATCCGCCCTATTCGTCGAACTTGTTGTCGAGCATGGCGAAGAGTTCGTCGTCCGAAGCGGAATCGAGATCACGAATGGCGGCGGTCCTGGTATCGGTCGACCTGTCCGTCCCGCCGTCTTCCTGGGACAGGAGAGCGCGGAGACGGGCGGTGACGCGGGGCCGCAGAGCGGTGTCGAGCGCCATGCCGGCCATGAGCGCGCCCAGCTCGTCGAGTTGCGCAAAGAGCTGGCTCTCCGCCTGTTCGGCCTCACTGTCCCCGAGGACCTCGGTGAGCAGGTGCTCGGCCAGCGCGCTCGGGGTCGGGTGGTCGAAGACAAGCGTGGCGGGCAGCCGGGAACCGGTAGCCGTATTGAGGCGGTTACGGAGTTCCACGGCGGTGAGCGAGTCGAAGCCGAGGTCCTTGAACAGTTGGTCGCTTCCGACCAGCTGGGGCGAGCTGTGCCCCAGGACTGCTGCCGCCTGCGTACGGATCAGGTCCACCATCGCCGGGTGCCGGCCGCCCTCTGGCAGCATCGCGAGCCGCTCCGCGAACGCGGCCTGCTTGCCCGGGCCGCCCGTGCCGTTGCCGGACAACGCAGCGGCCGTACGGCGTGCCGGGGTGCGGACGAGCCCGCGCAGCACGGCCGGTGTCTCCCGTGTGCCGTCGCGCAGGGCGGCCATGTTCAGCCGCACCGGGACCAGCACCGGCTCGCCCGAGCGGAGCGCGGCGTCGAACAGGGCCAGGCCCTCGGTGGAGGACATCGGGGCCACTCCCATGCCGCTCATGCGGCGCCGGTCGGTGTCCGCGAGGTGGCTGGTCATGCCGCTGGCCTGCTCCCACAAGCCCCAGGCGAGGGAAACGCCGGGGATCCCGGACACCGCACGCCGCACGGCGAGCGCGTCGAGCGCGGTGTTGGCCGCCGCGTAGTTCGCCTGACCCGCACCGCCCAGGACTCCGGCGGCGGAGGAGAACAGCACGAACGCCGACAGGTCCAGATCCGCGGTGAGCTCGTGCAGGTTGAGCGCCGCGTCCACCTTCGTCCGCAGCACCGTCTCCAGCCGCTCCGGGGTCAGCGACCCGATCACACCGTCGTGCAGCACACCCGCCGCATGCACCACAGCACCCACCGCATGGCGGCTCAGCAGAGCGGCCAGCGCCTCGCGGTCGGTGGCGTCGCAGGCCGCGATCGTCACCCGCGCACCCAGCGCCGACAGCTCGGCCTCCAACTCCGCCGTACCCGGCGCCTCCGGTCCCCGACGTGACGTCAGCAATAGGTCCCGCACGCCGTGCTCGGTGACCAGGTGCCGGGCCAGCAGCCCGCCCAGCGTCCCCGTACCCCCCGTGATCAACACCGAGCCCTCGGACGGCCAGCTCCGCTGAACGGTCAGCGCGATCTTGCCGATGTGCCGGGCCTGGGACATGTACCGGAACGCCTCCCGGGCCCGGCGCACATCCCACGCCGTGACCGGAAGGGGCTCCAACGCACCCGCCTCGAACTGACCCATCAGCTCGACGAGCATCTCCCCGATCCGTTCCGGACCGGCCTCACTCAGATCGAACGCCCGGTACGTGACGTCGGAGCGCGTCTCGGCCGCGGCTTCGCCGTCAGGGATGTCCATCTTGCCCATCTCCACGAACCGGCCGCCGGGAGCAAGCAGTTCCACAGAGGCGTCCACGAACTCCCCCGTCAGGGAGTTCAGTACGACATCCACGGCCGGGAACCGGTCACGGAACTCCAGATCACGCGACGAGGCGATGTGGTCGGCGTCCAGGCCCATGTCGCGCAGCACCCCATGCTTGGCCGGGCTCGCGGTGGCGTACACCTGCGCACCCCACAGCCGCGCCAACCGCACCGCCGCCATTCCCACACCACCCGCACCGGCGTGGATGAGCACCTTCTGACCAGCCGCCAGACCACCCAGCTCCCGTAACCCGTACCACGCCGTTGCGAAGACGATCGGTGTGGTGGCGGCCTGGGCAAAGGACCAGCCGCTCGGCACACGGACCAGCATCCGGGAGTCCGCCACGGCCAGTGGACCGAAGCCACCGGTCATAATGCCCGTGATCCGGTCGCCGACCGCGAAGTCCGCCACGTCCGGTGCGACTTCGGTGACGACTCCGGCTGCCTCGCTGCCCAGGGCGCTCACCTCGCCCGGGTACATGCCGAGAGCGTTCAGCACATCCCGGAAGTTGAGGCCGGCGGCACGGACCTCGATCCGTACCTGACCCGCCGCCAGCGGCGCCGCCGCCTCGGGGCAGGGTACGAGCGCCAGGTTGTCCAAGCTGCCTTTCTCGGTGATGTCCAGCCGCCAGGGCAGACCATCGGCATCTGGAGCTGTCAGGGTCTGCTGCTGGGTGACCCGTACGAGCCGGGCCACATACGCCTCGCCGCGTCGTACGGCGAATTGGGGCTCACCGGTGACCAGCAGCACGGGCAGGTGCCGGTCCAGGGTCTTTAGGTCGTCCGCGTCGACGAGGACCAGACGCCCGGGGTTCTCCGTCTGTGCCGCCCGCAGCAGACCCCACAGTGCCGCACCGGCCAAGCCGTTCGCGGACTCGCCGGGTTGGACGGGTACCGCACCACGAGTCAGGACCAGCAGCCTCGCCCCGGCGAACCGTTCGTCAGCCAGCCAGTTCTGGACGAGTTCCAGGGCGCGGCGCGTCACGCCGTGTACGTCGTCCGTGGCGTCAAAGCAGGGGACGACGACGATGTCGGGAGCCAACACCGACGCTTTCGCCGACGGATCCGCCAGCCGGTCCACCGTGAGCAGTCCCTCGAGCGTGCTGGACGACGGGCCTACGGTCAGTCCCGCGGCGGCGAGCCCGGCCGTCACCGTGGCGGCGTCGCGGTCGTCGCCGAACACCGCCCACCGCATTCCCGCAGGCACCGTCTGGGCGGCGTCATGCGCCAACGGGGTCCAGTCGAGCCGATAGAGCGTGTCCTGAGCCGGAGCCCCGCCACCCAGTTGTGCGGCGGGTATCTGCCGGCTGCCCAAGGAATCGGCCGACAGCACCGGGCGTCCCTCGGTGTCCGCGACGGCGACGCAGACCGCGTCCGGGCCGACCGCGGCCAGCCGTACCCGCACCGCCGACGCCCCGGCCGCGTGCAGCGTCACCCCGGACCACACGAACGGCAGCCGGACCTGGCCCTCCTCCAGGGCCGACAGCTCCCGAGCCATCGGGTGCAGGGCCGCGTCCAGCAGGGCCGGATGCAGACCGAACCGGGGCGCCTCACCACTCACCGACTCGGGCAGCACCACCTCGGCGAACAGCTCCTCACCACGCCGCCAGACGGCCCGGACACCCCGGAACGCGGGACCATAGCCGTAACCGGACCCGGCCAGGTGGTCGTAGAAGCCCTCCACCGCCACCACCTCGGCACCCCGCGGCGGCCACACCGCCAGCTCCTCGGCCGGCTCCTCCGCACGAGCCGACGACAACGCACCACGGGCGTGGAGCGACCAGGCGCCGGTCTCGGCCCCCTCCGGGCGTGCGTACACGGTGAGTTCGCGGCAACCGCCGTCGTCGGGGTTCGCGACGACCACCTGGAGCTGCACCGCACCGTCCTCGGAAAGTACCAGCGGCGCCTGGAGAGTCAGCTCGGCGAGCTGCCCACAGCCGACCTCGTCCCCGGCACGGACCGCCATCTCCACGAACGCCGTACCGGGCACCAGAACCGAACCGGCCACGGCGTGATCGGCCAGCCAGGGATGCGTACGCAACGACAGCCGCCCCGTCAGCAGTACGCCATCCCCGCCAGCCAGGTCCACGGCTCCCCCGATCAACGGGTGATCGGTCTGCGCCAGGCCCAGCATCCTGGCGTCGCCGGTCGTGGCCGGGCGCTCCGGCCAGTACCGCTGGCGTTGGAAGGCGTAGGTCGGCAGGTCGACTCGGCGGGCGCCGGTGCCGGCGAAGTACCCGGACCAGTCGATGTCGACGCCGCGCACATACAGCTCACCGGCGGAAAGGAGGAACCGGTCGAGGCCGCCGTCGTCCCGGCGCAGCGAGCCGACGGCGGTGACATGCCCGTCCAGGACGTCCTGCACGCTCGGCACCAGCACAGGGTGCGCACTGACCTCGACGAACGCGTCGCAACCCTGTTCTGCCAGCGACCGGACCGCCTCGGCGAAGTTCACCGGCAGCCGCATGTTGCGATACCAGTACTCCGCGTCGAGTGACGCGGTGTCCAGCCACTGTCCGTCCGCAGTGGAAAAGAACGGCACGTCACCGGAGCGCGGTGTCAGGCCGGCCAGCACGGTCAGCAGCTCGTCCCGCAACGCCTCGACCCGCCAGGTGTGTGTCGGGCAGTCCGATGCGATCCGCCGCGCCTGCACCCCCTGCTGGGCACACCGGGCCCGCAGCTCGTCCAGAGTCGCGGTGTCACCCGCCACCACGACCGACGCCGGGCCGTTCACCGCGGCCATCTCGGCACGGACGCCGTCCGAGGGCAGCAGATCCCGCACCAGTTCCACCGGAGCCGACACCGAAACCATGCCGCCGCTGCCGGCCAGCGACTCGGCGAGGATACGGGACCGAAGGACCACCACTCGCGCCGCGTCGCCCAACGACAGGCCGCCGGCCAGGCAGGCGGCCGCTATCTCACCCTGCGAATGCCCCACCACGGCCGACGGCCGCACCCCCAGCGACTCCCACAGCCGGGCCAGCGAGATCATCAACGCGAACAGCACCGGCTGCAGCACGTCCACCCGGTCGGTCGACGGCGCGCCTTCGACGCCGCACACGACATCGAGCAGCGACCAACCCGTCAGCTCGTCAAGGACCGCCGCGCACTCCCGCAACCGCTCAGCGAACACCGGGGACGACTCCAGCAGCGCGGCGCCCATCCCCGCCCACTGCCATCCCTGACCGGGAAAGACGAACACCACACCGCCGCCACCACCGTCCATGTCGGCGACACCGGTGGCCACCCCGGCCGCCGGCAGCCCACCGGCCAAGGCCCGCAGCCCCGGATCCCAATCCTCGCCGGCACGCGCGACCAGCACCGCCCGGTGCGGAAAGGACGTGCGCGCGACCAGTGAATACCCCACGTTGAGCGGATCGAGCTGAGTCAATCGTTCCATGTCGGCCGCCAAGCGCTCCGCCTGTGCGTTCAGCGCCTGGCCGCTCTTGGCGGACAGCACCAAGGGCACCGGCCCGTTTCCTGCCGTGGCCGGGCGACGCTCCCCGGGTTCCGGCTCGGCCTGTTCCACGATCAGGTGCACGTTCGTGCCGCTTACCCCGAATGAGGACACCCCGGCGCGGCGAGGCCGCCCCGGATCCGGCCACTTCCGTGCCTCGGGCAGCAGTTCCACCGCACCGGACGACCAGTCCACATGACGCGACGGGGCGTCCACGTGCAGGGTCCCCGGGAGCACGCCGTGCTGCAGAGCCAGCACCATCTTGATCACCCCGGCGACGCCGGCCGCGGCCTGGGTGTGCCCGATGTTCGACTTCACCGACCCGAGCCACAGCGGACTATCCGCTGGACGATCCCGGCCGTAGGTCGCCAGCAGCGCTTGTGCCTCGATCGGGTCGCCCAACCGGGTCCCCGTCCCGTGGGCCTCGACTGCATCCACATCCGAGGCGGACAGACCGGCACTGGCCAGCGCCGCGCGGATCACCCGTTGCTGCGCCAGCCCGTTCGGCGCGGTCAGCCCGCTGCTGGCGCCGTCCTGGTTCACCGCGGATCCCCGCAGCACGGCGAGGACCTCGTGGCCGCTGCGGCGAGCGTCGGACAGCCTCTCCAACAGGACCAGGCCGGCCCCTTCGCTGAACCCGGTTCCGTTCGCAGCGTCGGCGAAGGCCCGACACCGGCCGTCGGGCGACAGCCCACGCTGGCGGGAGAACTCGACGAACAGCTCCGGAGTCACCATCACGGTCACGCCACCGGCCAGGGCCAGCGAGCACTCGCCCTGCCGCAGCGCCTGCGCGGCGAGGTGGATCGCCACCAGCGAAGACGAGCACGCGGTGTCCACCGTCATCGCCGGTCCCTGGAATCCGTAGGTATAGGACACGCGGCCCGAGGTCACGCTGCCCGCGGTGCCGGTGGAAAGATAACCCTCCACATCGTCGGTGGCCCTGGCCAGCTCGGCGTACTCCCGGCCTGTCGCGCCGACGAACACCCCCGTGTCACTGCCCCGCAGGGCCTCCGGGTCGATCCCGGCACGCTCGAACAGCTCCCATGAGGTCTCCAGCACCAGCCGCTGCTGCGGATCCATCGCCAGCGCCTCACGCGGCGAGATCCCGAAGAACCCGGCGTCGAACTCCGTGGCGTCGGGGAGGAATCCGCCCTGGGAGACGTAGGACTTGCCCACCCGGTCCGGATCCGGATCGAACAACCCGTCGAGGTCCCAGCCGCGATCCGCTGGGAACGCCGTCACGACGTCCCTGCCGTCGGCCACAACGCGCCACAAATCCTCCGGGCCGCGCACGCCGCCGGGGAACCGGCAGCCCATGCCCACGATCACGATCGGATCCGCCTCGGGGTCGGCTTTCCGCGGCGCGAGCGCGGTGACCTCGTTTCGCACCCCGCCGGAGAGCTCCGCGCCGAGATGCCCGGCGAGTGCCTTCGGCGTGGGGTAGTCGAAAACCACCGTCTGCGACAGGCGGATCCCGATCGCGGCGCTCAGCCGGTTACGCAACTCCACCGCGGTCAGGGAATCGAAGCCCAGGTCGAGGAATCCACGGCCAACTGAAATCGCTTTGGCCGACCCGTGCCTCAGCACCACCGCGGCCTCGTCGCGGACGATGTCCAGCAGTCGCCCCGACAACTCGTCCGCGGAGAGCCCCGACAGGCCCTCGCGGGCCAGGGACGTCACGGACCGCTTGTCCGTGTGGGCAGCACGTGCCCGCCGCACCTCGGGCACCTCGGACAGCAGCGGGAGCTCGCGGAGCCCCAGGACCTGCGGCATTTCCTCCCAACGGAACTCGAACAACGCCAGGAACGTGTCCTCGTGATCGAGAACCTGGCCAAGCCCTTCCACGGCCAGTTCCGGATCGAGAAACGTCGAACCGCGACGCACCAGCGCCTTCTCGATCTCGGGGCCGGCGATGCCACCCCCGGCCCAGTGTCCCCAGGCGATCGACGCGGCCTGCCGCCCCTGCGCCCGCAGGCTCCGCGCGAACGCGTCGAGGAACGCGTTGCCCGGCGCGTAGTTGCCCTGGCCGGCGATCCCGAATGTGCCGCCGATCGACGAGAACAGCACGAATGCCGACAGGTCCAGGTCACGGGTCAGCTCGTGCAGGTTCAGCGCACCGCCGACCTTGGCCCGCAGCGCGCGGTCGATCAACTCCGGGGTCAGGGAGTCCACCAGCCCGTCATGCAGCGCAGCCGCGCTGTGGATCACGGCGGACAGCGGGTACTCCCGCGGGATCTCGGACAGCACACGGGCGAGGTCGTCCTGGTCTGCGACGTCACATGAGGCCAGCGTGACCTTCGCGCCCAAGGCGGTCAGTTCGGCGGCCAGGCCGACCGCACCCGGAGTCTGCTCGCCCCGGCGGCCGAGGAGCAGCAAGTGCTCAGCTCCCCGTGCCGCCAGCCAGCGAGCGACGTGGCCACCGATCGCCCCCATGCCTCCAGTGATCAGCACCGTGCCCTGAGGCTTCCAGCGACGGGCCGGCATCCTGCCGCCGAGGGGAGCGCGCACCAGCCGCCGGACGTAAACACCGTCCGTCCGCACCGCGACCTCGTGCTCGCCCTTCGGCCCGGACAGCACGCACGCAAGCCGCCGGGTGACGGCGTCGTCCACGTGCTCCGGCAGGTCGACCACCCCGCCCCAGCGTTCGGGATGCTCGTCGGACACCACGGGCGCGAGCCCCCACAGCAGCGCATGCATCGGGGTGGTCACCGGTTCGACGTCATCCACCGAGACCGCTCCGCGCGTCGCGCACCACAGCGGCGCCGTCACGTCAGCGTCGCCCAGGGCCTGGACGAGCGCCACATTCATGGCGAACCCCGAGGGCAGCACGTCGCTCCCGGGAACAGGCGTTTGGGCCATGGCGAGCAACGACAGCACACCGGCGACCGGCGCGTCCTCGGCGGCGGCGTGGATCAGCTCTGCGATCGAGCTCCGCCCGGCAGCGCCGGAGACCGTCACCGAGACCACCTCTGCGCCACGATCGGCCAGGCCGCGCGCTATCGCCTCAAGAAAAGCCGCCTCGCCAAGGTCGGGAACCACGAGCAGCCAGCGGCCGTCGAATTCGCCGAACCCCGTGGTGGGCACGTGCCGCCAGAGGACTCGGTGCCGCCATGAGTCCAGCACCGAGCAGGTGTCCTCGCTACCGCGCCACGCGGCGAGCGCAGGAAGGACCGCGTCCAGCGCATCCTCCGCGACGCCCAAAGTGGACGCCAGCGCTCCGGTGTCCTGGCGCTGCACGGCCGCCCAGAACGTGTCATCGGCTACGGTGCCCGCTGGCTTCTCGGTCTCGTCC